>JAYVMG010000136.1:0-12295 GCA_043759095.1 Acidobacteriota bacterium
AAACTCTTTCGTCGTCGCGTACATGAACGGACGGCCGACCACCGGCTTGCGCCCGACGATCTTGATCAAATGGCGCTCGAGCAGCGTGTTCAGCACGCCGGAGGTATTGACGCCACGGACCTCGGTGATCTCGGCCGCCGTGATCGGCTGCCTGTAGGCGATGACCGCCAATGTTTCCAGCGCCTGCACCGTCAGCTTCTGCGTCGTGCGTTCGTGAAACAGCCGCCGCACCCACTCGTGCAGGTCCGATCGCGTCACGATCTGGTAGCCGCCCGCGACCTCGACGAGTTGCAGACCGCCAGGACGCTCGTAATCCTGTTTCAATTCGGCCAGCGCGGCGATCACGTCTTCCTTCGGCTCGGTGTCGAGCAGTTTGCACATCGCTTTGGGCGTCATCGGATCCGGCGACGCGAAGATCAGCGCCTCGAGGATCGCTTTCAGTTCGGCGGCGCCGCGTTTCGGCAGGCTCTCGCCTTCCTGGATGGCGGAGTCGGCCTCGCGCCGATCCTGTCCGTCCTGCCCCTCGAGGCCGTCGGAACCTACCTGATTCACCTGCCCTGCCAGCCCGTTGTCGTCATTCTCTTCGTCAGCCACGGTTTTCCTCCGGGTCGCCAATCGGATGCGGCGCATCAGCCGGCCGAGTGCGTTTGTACACGCGAATCGGGCCGAAGCTGCCGGACTGGAACACCCTTACGAGCTTCAAGCGGATCATTTCGAGCAGCGCCAGGAACGTCACGATCAGGCCGCGGCGATGGTCGACATCGGAAAAGAGTTCGTCGAAGCCGAGGGCTTCGGTCTCGGAGAGCCGCGCCAGCAGCTGTTCGATGCGCAGTTCCACCGGCATTTCTTCCGGCGGCAGCAGCACCTTCGGCCGCTGCTTCAGCCGATCGACGACAGCCTGAAACGCGTTCATCAGGCTGAACAGATCGACCTCGAGCTCCGGCTCGTAGTCATCGCCGGCCAGCTCCGCGACGCGGCCATCCGGGCGCAGCCACTGCGCCGCGCGCAGCTGCTCACGTTCGTGCAGCAAGCCGGCCGCCGCCTTGAATTTCTGATGCTCGAGCAGACGCCGCATCAGCGCGTCGCGCGGATCCTCCACCTCGCCCTCGACGCCCGCCGCCGTTTCGGGCCGCGGCAACAGCATCTTCGACTTGATGTGGATGAGCGTCGCCGCCATCACGAGGAACTCGCCGGCAACGTCGAGGTCGAGTTCCTGCATCAGCGCGATCGCCTTCAGGTACTGCGCGGTGATCAACGCGATCGGAATGTCGTGGATGTCCAACTCGTGCTTCCTGATGAGGTGCAGGAGCAGGTCGAGCGGCCCTACGAAGTTCGACAAGGTGACCGGGAAGGCGTCCTTCGCCGACTCGAATTCTGAATGCGACTCGCTCATGGATACGAAATCTTCATCGCGTCGCGCACGCGGGTCATGGTCTCGGCCGCGACGATGCGGGCGCGCGTCGAGCCTTCGAACAGGATCTCGCGGAGATACCCGGGCTTGGCGAGCGCGGCGGCGCGACGCTCGCGGATCGGATCGAGGTGCGCGTTGAGCGCGTTGGCCAGTTTGGTCTTCACTTCGACGTCGCCAACCTTGCCAGCACGGTAGCGGGCTTTCAGGTCGTCGACTTCTTCCGTGTTCGGGTTGAACGCATCGTGGTAGGTGAAGACCGGATTGCCTTCCACGGCACCCGGAATGTCGGCCCGGACGCGCTTCGGGTCGGTGTACATCTGCCGGACGCGCTTCACCACTTCCTCCGGCGTGTCCGACAGCAGAATCGTGTTGCCCAGGCTCTTGCTCATTTTCTTGTCGCCGTCGAGGCCGGGCAGGCGCGCGAACTTTGTCAGCAGCGGCTTCGGTTCGACGAGGACGCTGCCGAAGCAGTTGTTGAACCGGCGCACGACTTCCCGCGACAGCTCGAGGTGCGCGACCTGATCCTCGCCGACCGGCACCAGCGTCGCGTCGTACATCGCGACGTCGGCCGTCTGCAGTAGCGGATAGCCGAGAAACCCGATCGACGAGAGATCCTTTTCTTTCAGCGTCTCCTGCTGCTCCTTGTAGGTCGGTACGCGCTCGAGCCACGGCACTGGCACGACCATCGACAGCAGCAGATACAACTCGGCGTGCTCGGGCACCAGCGACTGGATGAAGAACGTGCTCTTCTCCGGGTCGAGTCCGACGCCGATCCAATCCGCGACGTTGTCGTACGTGTACGTCGTCAACTGGCTGGTATCGGCGAAGTCGCTGGTCAGCGCGTGCCAGTCGGCGACGAAATAAAAGCACTCGGCCTGCTGCTGGAGCGTCACCCAATGCGTGAGTGCGCCGACCAGATGGCCGAGATGCAGACGGCCGGTGGGCCGCATGCCGGACACGACGCGGGCGCGTGCAGCCGGCCCTGAGCTTGTCGAATGGGTCACGTTATTGAAGCCAGGAGAGGATGAAGCGATAGGGCGGCAACACAATCATTTCAAAACCGCCAGACAGAATCAGCGCGTACAGCAGGATGAAGCCGTACGGCCGCAACTTATTGAACTGGGCCGCCAGATTCGACGGCAGCAGACCCGCCAGCACGTTTCCCCCATCGAGCGGTGGAATCGGCAGCAGGTTGAACACGGCCAGCAGCACGTTCAGACTCACGAGCCTGGTCAGGAACGTCGCGATCGGCACGGACACGTTCGACTCGCCCAGGGTCTGCGGAGAAATCGGGACGAGGGCCAACACGATGGCGGAGAACATCGCCAGGATCAAGTTGCTCGCCGGGCCTGCCGCTGCCACGAGCATGTAGTCGCGCCGCGGATGGTGGAGGTAGCGCACGGTCACCGGCACCGGCTTCGCCCAGCCGATGAGCAGCGCACCACTGACTAGCGAGATGAGCGGAAACAGGACGGTGCCGATCGGATCGGCATGCACCAGCGGGTTCAGCGACACGCGCCCAAGCAGCCGCGCGGTCGGATCGCCCAACCGATCGGCCGTCCATGCATGCGCCATTTCGTGCACCGTCAGTGAAAACAGAAGGACGATAAAGCTGATGAAAATGCCCGCGAAGTCGAGGTGCTGCAAGGGTGAAAGGTTACGGCCGACTCGCGAAAAACGCAAGGACGGCATCGGCGGTTTTCGCGCCGACAACCGCCGCCAGCTCTTCTCTGGTGGCGCGGCGCACGCCCGCGACGCTGCCAAACGTGGTCAGCAATGTCTTGCGGCGGCGCGATCCCACACCGGGCACCTCGTCGAGATCCGAACGCAGGTCGCGCATCGATCGCGCCTGGCGATGGAAGGTGACGGCGAAACGGTGCGCTTCGTCGCGGATACGTTGAATCAGAAGCAGCGCGGGATCGTGCGCCGCGAGCGCGATCGGATCGCGGTGCTCGCGCGTATAGATCAGCTCTTCCTTCTTCGCGATGCCGACCGCGACCAGATTCGCGAGGCCGAGTAACTCGAGCGCGGCGTAGGCGGCCGACAACTGCCCCTTGCCGCCGTCGATCAGCACGAGATCGGGAAAGAGCCCGCCGAGTTCGAGCAACTTGCGATAGCGCCGCAGCACGACTTCATGCATGGCCGCGAAGTCATCGTGCAGACGCACGGGGACTGGAGGCTGGAGGCTGGAAGCTGCTTCGGAGCCCCAAGTCCCAAGTCCCAAGCCTCTGATGCGAAATTTCCTGTACTCAGAGCGCCGCATGCGCCCTTCTTCGCAGACGACCATCGACGCGACCGTTTCACTGCCCTGGATCGTGGAGATGTCGAAGCACTCAATCCGCCGCGGCAGTGACGGCAGCGCGAGCACCTGCTGCAGCGTCTCGAGCGCGTCGTACTGCGCGGTCTGCATCTGGTTGAACCGCGTCTGATAGGCGAGCGCCGCATTGCGGTTCGCAAGATCCACAAAGCCGCGTTTCTCCCCGCGCTGCGGCACGACGATGCGCACACGGCGGCCGGCGCGGCCGGACAGCCACGTCTCGAGCGCCTCCTGTTCGTCCGGTTCCGCGGGCACGTGAACGTCCGCCGGCGCACTGCGCAACTCGTAGAACTGCTGGATCGCCGCCTCGATCACTTCACCCTCGCTCGATCCGACGATGGGCTCTTCCGTCCCGAGTTCGACACGCTCGACCACCCGTCCGCTCCGCACCTGAAAGACCTGGACCGCGACGCCGGCAGGGCCGATCTTCACGCCGAACACGTCGCGATGGCCCAGCTCCGTCGTCGCCATCTTCTGCTGGCGATCGTGCAACGTCTGCACGGTGCGCAGCGCGTCGCGCGCCTGGGCGGCTTCCTCGAAGCGCTCGCCGTCCGCGGCGGCCTGCATGCGCGCCCGCAGTGTTTTGACGAGCTCGTCGTTCTTGCCGTCGAGAAACAAGCGCGCGTCATCGACCGCGCGGCCGTAGTCGTCTTCGGTGCAGATGGTGTCGACGCAGGGCGCGATGCAGCGCTTGATGTCGTACTCCAGGCAGGGACGGTCGCGTTTGCCGGTGATGATTTCGTTGCAGGATCGCATCCCGAACAGCCGGTGCGTGAGCGACATGGTCTTGCGCGCGAAGTGGGCGGGCATGAACGGGCCGGCGTAAAAGCTGCCGTCGCGCTGCACGCCGCGCGCGACCAGAACCCGGGGAAACGCCTCGTTGGTCGTCAACTGGAGGAACGGGTAGTTCTTGTCGTCGCGCAGCAGGATGTTGTATCTGGGCGAGCGCTGTTTGATCAGGTTGTTTTCGAGCGCGAGCGCCTCCACCACCGAGTCGGTGACGATCACCTCGAGGCGGACGACCTCGTCGAGCAGCGCGTCGGTCTTGGGATTCGATCCGTACGCGCCCAGATAGTTGCGCACCCGGTCGCGCAGCACCCGCGCCTTGCCGACGTAAATCGTGTCACCACCCTCGTTGAAGTACAGATAGACCCCGGGCTGCTCGGGCAGCCGGCCAATCTGTTCCTTGAGTTCGTGGATGGGCATACGATAATATGACGCGTTTCCGTCGGGTTCCGGAACCCTCCATTATAGTGTCTCCTACAGCCACGACCGATTCGAGCGCACGCAAGCCGATGACCTTCACGGGCGCGATTGGCGCCGCGTGCATGCTGCCCCTGCGCGGCATCATCAACCTCTGCGTCGCGCTGCGGGTTCACCCCAACACGTTGACGCTGATCGGCGTCCTCATCAACGTCGCGGCGGCCTGGGCGCTCGGCTTCGGACACTTCCGCATGGCGTTCGCGATCATGCTCGTCGCGAACATCTTCGACTTCATCGACGGCAAGGTCGCCCACATTCTCGGATTGCAGTCGCAGTTCGGCGCGTTCTGGGATTCGACGCTCGATCGCTTTTCCGATCTCGCGCTGCTGACGGGGCTGATTTTTCTGTACTCGAAACTGCACCGCAGCGACTACGTGATGATTGCGGCGCTGACGCTGATCTTCTCGATCATGACCAGTTACGCGCGCGCGCGCGCCGAGTCGCTGGTCGAGAAATGCAAGGTCGGCTTCATGGAACGACCCGAGCGGATCGTGCTGCTGATGATCGGCACGATCACGAACCGGATGGCGGGTGTGCTGTGGGTGCTGCTGGTGCTCTCGATCCTCGCGGTTGCCAACCGCATCTACTACACGTATCTCGCGTTGAACGCACTGCCGATGCCGTCGAAGGCCGGCGTCGTGGGCATGTTCAACCGCGCATTCTTCTGGACCGACGAGCGCGCCACCCTGCCCTACGACGTCTGGGTGATTGCGATCCTGGCGTTCGTGTGGCTGGTGCCGCCCGACTGGCTAGGCGATCCGATGGCGCATGACCAGGGGCTGATCGCCTGGATCGGTTCCCAGTTCTAATTTCTCAGTTCTAACTTCTCAGTTCTACGCCTCGTCCCGTTCGTCGTGAGCGCCGAGATCCAGGCCGGTTCCGCTGAAGTGAATCGCGTGCTCGCTGATCTTGTCCCGCAGCAGCCGGCGGGCCGCGCCGTACTTGTCGCCGGGCACATTGAGGCGGCGTGCAAGATTGCGCAGCCGCGAGATGACGATCAGCGAGACCTGGTGCTCGCCCTCCCGCCAGCTGATGCCGCCGATTTCCTGGTACGGGATGAACGCGCTGTCGGCCCAGATGCCGTCCTCGTAGAAGCCGCGCCCGATGGTCAGGCTCATCGGGTACAGGTACGCATAGTAGAGGAACATCATCGCCTCGCCGAATGCCTGCCGCCGCAGGAACACCAGCTTGACGAAGACGAGCGCCCCCAGTGCGACGCCCAGCCCGATCGCAAACGTGTACTGCGGCGGCTTGGGAATCCGCCACGTCAACAGCGCCGACCGGCGGCGTCTGAGGAAGCGCAGGTAGTCCCACGCGAGCTTGGCGTTCGCGATCAGAAAACCAACTCCGAGTAGCAGCAGGCTGCCGGTGAGAACGTCCACGGGGGAATGTTAGCGCGTCAGGGCTGAGGGCTTCTGGCTCAGGGCTGGGTCTTCGCCGCCTCCGCGAGATGCGGATCGAAGCAATGCCGGCAGCGCGCTTCGTACAGGCCGGTCGCGCCGACCAGCACGCGGTCGCTGCTGACCACGAGCCGCTGCGTGTGGTTCGCCGGGTCGCCGCAGACGACGCAGATGGCCAATGTCTTCGTGATGTATTCGGCAATCGCCAGCAGCTGCGGCATCGGTTCGAACGGGCGTCCCAGGTAGTCCTGATCCAGTCCGGCGACGATGACGCGCTTGCCGCGGTCCGCCAGCGTGTTGCACGCCGCCGGCAAGTTCAGATCGAAGAACTGCCCTTCGTCGATCCCGACCACTTCCGTCTCTTCAGCGACCTGCTGCACGAGTTCGTCCGAATTCCGGACGTTTTGCGACGCGATTCGCATGTCGCTGTGCGACACGATGTGATCCTCGCTGAAGCGGTCGTCGATGAGCGGTTTGAAGATTTGCACCTTCTGCCGCGCTATCTGGGTCCGCCGCAGGCGCCGGATCAGCTCCTCGCTCTTGCCGCTGAACATGCTGCCGGTGATGACCTCAATCCAGCCGTGATGGGGCTCTTTCCGCACGATATCCATGGGGTCCGTATTGTATCTGCCGTTTTCGGCGCGTTTTCGCGTTTTCTTTATTGAAATAAATAAGTTTGATTAACAAAACTTTAACCAAAACTGTTCGTCCAATTTCATTGTTGCAACTTTCAGGTGTCCAATGCATTATTTGCATCCCATCTGCCTCTTTGTTAAAAGAAATGACTCTTTGTCCCTTCGCATCGCCAGTGGCCCACAAATTTCCCGTCAACTTACACACCGCTTGTTCTTACAGGTGCGGAGGTTCGCATGATCGCCTCGCTTCGACAGTCACCCCATAGCATGCCTGCAGCGCGACGTTTCGCCTTCGGTGTGGCACTCGCCGCCACATTGGGTTCGGCGGCGCTCTTCGCCCAGATTCCCGGGCGGAACGTAAACATGGTGTCGGGCACGACGTTGCCGGACGGGGACCCGTATCTGCAGCGCCAGAACGAGCCGTCGATCGCCGCATCCACGCGAAACCCCCTGCACTTGCTGGGCGGCGCCAACGATTACCGCACGGTCGATGTGCCGGGCCTGCCCGACGGCCAGGAGACTGGCGACGCATGGCTCGGCGTGTTCAGGTCGACCGACGGCGGGCAGCGCTGGAAGAGTACGCTCATCCCCGGGTACCCCCAGGATCGCGCGGGCGGGTCGCCGTCAACGTTGCGGGAGCCGGGCGGGGCGCCGTCTCTGCTCAAGGGATATCAGGCGGGCGCCGATCCGGTCGTTCGCGCCGGCACGAATGGACTCATCTACTACGCCGGACTGGTGTTCGACCGCGGCGACACCGGCCGCAGCGCGATTTTCGTCGCGCGCTTCATCGATAACAACAATACGGAGAATGGCGACCCCTTCGCCTATCTCGGCACCCGTATCGTCGCCGCCGATCCGGGAACACGATTTCTCGACAAACCCTGGCTGGCCGTAGACGTGCCACGAAGCGGCGCCACCTGCGCGATTCCGGCGCCGAACAACCGCACACAGCAGATTCCCGCGGGGCCCGCCTACGTCAGCTGGACCGCGATCACCGGCGCCGGCGCGAACCTGCGCTCACAGATTTTCCTGTCGCGATCGCTCAACTGCGGCGTGACGTGGAGCGCGCCGGTCGTCATCAGCCGCTCACAGGATCCCATCAACCAGGGGTCGACGATCGCGATCGATCCGCGCACGGGCGCGGTGATCGTGGCGTGGCGCAGCTTTGCGTCGCCTGGCGGGTCCAACACCGATTCAATCACCGCCGCCCGCTCGATCGACTTCGGGAAAAAATTCGATTCGCCGTACGAAGCCCACCGCTTCCCCCAGCACGGGAAGGCCCTGAAGCTGCCACCGTGGGTGTTCGAGCATCGCGGTAAGGACAAGGACCGCGGCGATGACGACGACGACGATGACGACCATGACCGTCGGCCCGCATTCCGTCAGCCGCTCAAGTTCAAGCCGGCCAGAACGATCGACACGCTTGCGGCCTTCGACCAGCGCGGCGCGGGTGATCGATTCCGCACCAACGGCTATCCGACGATGACCATTGACGGGAACGGCCGGGTGTATGTGGCCTGGGCGGAACGCGGCTACTCGACGCTGCGGCCGAGCCCGGTCGATGGCGACGCCAAGATCGTGATGTCGACGTCGAGGAACGGAGCCGGGTGGACGGCACCGAGCGCGGTCTCCGAAGCCTCGGAACCGGGTCACCAGTTCATGCCGAGCCTGACGTTCGCCGGCGGCAAGCTGATGCTGATCTACTACGACCTGCGCGACGACCTCTCGAAGAGCTTCAGCCCGTGGGCGGACGACACCAGCGCCAGGCTGTCGGGCTATCGACGGACCATGGACATCCGCGCGTCGCTCGGGACACCCGGGTCGGCGCCCGTGTTTGCGCCGTCGGTGAAGATCTCGGACTACGCGCGCGGGAGCCGGTTTGGACCGCGGGGACCGCAAGCCATCGAGCAGATGCAGTTCAACCCGCCGAACCTGCCAATGTTCAAGCTCGGCACCGTGCCGTTCGTGGGTGACTACATCGACCTCACGCCGGCTCCGGCGTTCGTGCCGGACGGCCGCGGCGGATGGACCTACAACACGCAGGCCGGGACCACGCTCCCGGTCTTTCAGGCCGTGTGGACCGACAACCGCGACGTGCGCGCGCCGAAGGTATACAAGCCGGGTGCGAACGGCAACCCCATCCCTGACTGGACGAAGTACTCGGCTCCCAGTTCCAGGTTCAAGACGAACGCGGCGTGCGATGCGGACACCGTCGGCTCGCGCAACCAGAACATCTACACCTCGCGCATCACCGGCGGCCTCATCGTCGGATCGCCAGGCAACAACAAGACGTTGAGCGCATCGTTGCAGCGCGCGTTCGTCGTGTTCGCGCAGAACACCACCGAGCTGGTGAAAACGTTCCGACTGACGATCGCCAGCCAGCCCGTCGGCGGGCGCGCGTCGTTCTCGCAGTTCGCGCCGCTCGGGACGATCGACGTCACGACGGCTCCGCGGTCGCTCGCGGCGCGCACGGTGTACGTCACCTCGTCGAATCCGCAGGCGCAGGTGCAGGTGGATGTCAGCGAAATTTCGGTCGTGGGCGGCACGACGGTCGCGGGCGGGCTTCAAGGCACGACGTACTTGAACCCCGACATCACGAATCCCGACATCACGAATCCAGACATCACCAACACGGGCGTTCGGAATCCGGACATTACAAACGCCGAGGTGCATAACCCGGACATCACCAACCCCGATATCACCAACCCCAACATCACGAATACGGTTATCACCAACCCCGACATCACGAATCCGGATATTACCAACCCCGACATCACGAATCCGGACATCACCAACCCCGACATCACGAACATGGTGCTGATGAATCCGGATATTACGAATCCGGACATCACCAACCCCGACATCACGAACCCGGATATCACCAACCCGGACATCACCAACCCGGACATCACCAATGGGGCGATCACCGACGTCACATGGACGATGCAAAACAACGGGAATACGACGACGGCGTACAACGTGAACCTGTTTCTGGCGAACCAGCAGCTCCCGTCCGGCCTGAAATTCCAGCTCATTCTGCACAAGGTGTACAACACGCCGATCGCGGTCGGCTGCGATCTGAAGCTGCAGCGCCAGTCGATCCTCGTGGCGAACATCCCGAATCCAGTGTTCGTGATCCCCGACGGTCCGAATGGTTTCATCGATCAGAACGATCCGGCGATCACCAACCCGACGCTGTGGCTCGCGCCTGGCGAGGCCGGACGCGTCACGTTGCGGCTTGTGGACGCGCACCCGGTGGACTATGTGACCGTGAATGGCGCGCATGTTCCGCCGGCGCTCGTGCCGGCCGTGCAGACCATCACGCCCGTCGTGGTGCCGCAGCCGGTGGGCTCGCTTGATGTCTTGGCGGGGTACACCAAGCCGCCGATTGTGACCCCGAACAGCCCGGCCGTAACGCCGGACAGCCCGACGCCGAACACCTCGACGATCCTGTTCCTGCAGCAGCCGACCAGCGTGAATGTCGGCCAGATGATTGCGGTGAGCGTGCAGGTGCGTGACAACGGCGGCGCGGTCGTGCCCAACGTCAATGTCACGCTGTCCCTCGGCAGTAACCCGGGCGGCGCGACGCTGATGGGCTTCGTCCCCGTCCTGACCGACCTGCACGGCATCGCCACCTTCAGCGGGCTGTCGCTCAACAAAGTCGGCACCGGCTATACGTTGGTGGCGGCGCTCAGCACGGGCGCCTTCACGCCGGCGACGTCGGCGCCGTTCAACGCGACGATGCCACCGCCGCCTCCGCCGACGTTCGTGCAACAGCCGACCAGTGTGAATATTGGCCAGTCAATCAGCCCGGCGGTCACCGTGCGGGCACTCGACGGGCTCGGGGCCGCCCTCTCCGGCGCGAATGTGACGCTGTCACTCAGCGCGCACCAGGGCGGCGCGACGCTGACCGGCGGAAACGCGGTCGTGACCGACGAGAGCGGCATCGCCACGTTCACCGGGTTGTCGCTCAACGCGGCCGGAACGGGCTACACGCTGGTGGCGACGCTCGGCGTTGCCCCGTTCCCGACGGCGACGTCGGCGCCGTTCAACGTGATGGTGCCACCGGCGCCGACGGCGAACCCAGACAGTTACAGCGTCAACGAGAACAGCGGCAGCGACGCGAGCCTGCTCGGGTTCTGGCCGTTCAACGAAAGCGGCGGCGCGACCGCCTTCGATCTGTCGGGGCGCGGCAACAACGGATTGCTCGTGAACGCCCCAGCCCCGTCCACAGACGTCCCGAGCGGTAGCGCGGGACATTCGCTCAGCTTCAACGGTGCGAACCAGGCCGTCAGCGTGCCGAACTCGCTCTCGCTCCAGTCGGCGACGTCGGCACTGACCCTCAGCGCCTGGGTCAAGCCCGGCAGCGGGAATTTCGATTTCCAGACGCACGGGATCATCAGCATGCCGCAGATTCCTGGCGGCACCGGATGGGCGCTACGTATCGAGGGCAACGCGGCGAATTTCGGCGCGAATAACGGGAGCGCCAACTGCTCGTTCGGCGGCTCGACGGGGGCACTACAGCAAGGCACGTGGACGCACCTGGCCGCCACGTTCCAGGCAAACGGCACGGTCAAGCTATACAAGAACGGGAGCGTGATCGAGATCGTTACGAACGTCTCCGGCAACCCGGCCGAATGCGGCGGGACGGGCTTAGTTGGAAATCTGTCGGTCAGCACGCAGGCGCTCCAAATCGGCCGCGAGTTCCCAGACGCCGATGCCCCCGGCTACCCGCGCTACTTCGACGGCGTCATCGACGAGGCGCGCGTCTACAACCGCGTGCTGTCCGACAGCGAAGTAGCGGCGCTGATGCACGACCACCCGCTGGTCGTCGCAACGCCCGGCATCCTTGCCAACGATACTGACCCCGCCAACCTGGCGCTGACGGCGAACCTCGTGACTCAGACAGTGCACGGCACGCTGCAGCTGAACAGCGACGGCTCGTTCACCTACGCGCCGGTGGCCGGCTTTATCGGGACCGACTCGTTCACCTACCGGGCGTTCGACGGACTGCTGCAGTCGGTGTCGCCGGCGACTGTCACGATTGCCGTCAAGCCGATCAATGTCCCTGGGACCGCAGGCGCTTCCGCGAACCCGAACTACCCGAACGTGAATGTGCCCCTCCCCGATCCCGTCGGCACGGTGACGCTGGTCAGCGGCCAGACCGTCCAGATCAGGGCAACGGGTGGCGTTACGTGGTACTCGAATCATGCCGACGTCGCCGGACCGAACGGCGCCCCAATTAGTACCGACTCGCAGTTTCTCGCTC
>JAYVMG010000137.1:0-4642 GCA_043759095.1 Acidobacteriota bacterium
TGGCGAGCGTGGTGGGATTGCTCGTGCTCGTTATCGCTGTGTCAGGACCATCAGGATCGTCAGCACGATCATGACGACCACCGTCACCCAGGCGATGACATTGAATGTGCGCGAGTTGACGTGGTCGCCCATCAGCTCGCGATCGTTGGTCAGCATCAGCATGAAGATCAGGACGAACGGCAGAACGACGCCGTTGAAGACCTGCGACAGCACCGACACGTAGACGAGCGGCAGCCGCGGCACCAGCAGGACTCCTGCGCCAATCACGATGATCAACGTATAGAGCCAGTAAAAGATTGGCGCCTCGTGAAACTTCTTGTCGAGGCCGGACTCGAATCCCAGACCTTCACACACTGCATACGCCGTCGAAATCGGCAGGATAGACGCGGCGAAAATCGACGCGTTGAACAATCCTGCGGCGAAGAGCAGGTACGCGTACTCACCGGCGAGGGGACGCAGGGCCTGCGCGGCGTCCGCCGCGTCCGTCACTTCGTGGTGCCCGCTCGCAAACAGCGTGGCTGCGCACGCGACGATGATGAACCACGCGACGACGTCCGTGAAGATGCAGCCGAGGATGACGTCCCAGCGTGACGCGCGATATTGCCGTGCCGTGATCCCCTTTTCGACGATCGACGCCTGCAGGTAGAACTGCATCCACGGCGCGATGGTCGTGCCGACGAGCGCGATGACCATGGACAGGTAGCCATAGTTGCGCATCCCGATCTCTTTCGGTCGCGAGATAGTGGACAGCGCTGCCGTCTTCCAGTCGGGGTGCGCCAGCAGTCCGGCCACGATGTAGCACAGATAGAACGCCGACGCCGCCAGGAACACCTTTTCCAGGCTCTGATAGGTGCCCTTGACGACCATCACCCACACGAGCAGCGCGGCGGCCGGCACCACCACGTAGCGGGACGCGCCGAACAGCTCGAGGCTGCTCGCGACGCCGGCGAACTCCGCGACGACGTTCGTGAGGTTGAGCACCACCAGCGCCGCCATCAGCAGGAAAGTGACGCGAAAGCCGAATTCTTCGCGGATCAGGTCGCTCAGTCCCTTGCCGGTGACAGCGCCCATGCGCGCGGACATTTCCTGGACCACGACCAGCGCGATGGTGATCGGGATCATCGTCCACAGCAGCGAGTAGCCGAACTGCGCGCCGGCGATCGAGTAGGTCCAGATGCCGCCGGCATCGTTGTCGACGCTGGCCGTGATGAAGCCGGGTCCGATGATCGCGAGCACGATCATCACCCGCGCGCGCCAGCCCTTGCGGAAGAAGTGCATGGCTGGCTAGTCCTTGTGCCGCAGCATCGTGATCACGTCGTCGGCCGTGATGATGCCCGCGATCCGGCCGTGCTCGTCGACGACGGCGAGGGTGATCAGGTTGTATTTGTCGAAGAGCGCGGCCACTTCGTCCTGCGGCGTGTCGGGCGCGCAGGAAATGTACGGCTCACTCAACTCGGAGAGCTGGACGGCCGGTGACGTCACGGCGATCTTCACGAGCGGGACCGCGCCCACGAGCTTGTGCGCGGGTCCAATGAGGTAGATCGTCGCCACCGCTTCGGCGCTGCCTTCGAACGCCTTCAGCGCCTCGATCGCATCGTTCACGACGGCGGTCGCGGCGACGGAGATGAATTCCGTGGTCATGCGGCCAGCGGCCGTGTGCTCGCCGAACTCGAGGAGCTGCGTCACTTCCTGCCGCTCTTCGGGCTGCATCTCCTGAAGAATTTCGTCGGAGTGCGTTTCCGTCAGTTCGCCGAGGAGGTCGGCTGCCGCGTCGGGATCCATTTCCTCGACGATGTCGGCGGCGCGGTCCTTGTCCAGCGATTCGACGATCGAGACCTGGATGTCCGGGTCGATCTCTTCGAGGGTCTCGGCGGCGACCTCCTCGTCGATCGTTTCGAACACCGATTCGCGCTCGGCGGGCGCGAGATCCTCGACGATGTCGGCGATGTCGGCCGGATGGAGCCCGGCCAGACCGGTGTAGGCGATCTTCAGTTTCACCCGGCGCGCCGGATCCGTTTCAAGCAGGTCGACGAACTGAAACGGAATCACTCGCGGCGGAATGCGTTCGAGTAGCGCGCGCAGCGTGAACGCCGGAACGATGCCCTTCGAGAGGCGGCGAATGGCGCCCCTGGCGCCGACGTCCACGGCGACGACGGTCAGCAGAAGATGGCCGTTGACCGGCGTCGATTCGAGCTCGACGTCGTTGACGCGCACGACCTTGCGACCGTGGATGTCGATGATCTGCTGATCGAGGAGGTCGCGCTTCAGGAGCAGCAGGCCGTCTGATGGGCAAAACTGCTCCCAGGCAGAGGCGTCGCCTGTGGTTCGAACGATGGCGCCGGCTGAGCTGATGAGATCGGGCGGGAGGATGCGCTCGCCGCTGGGGGTCTTGACGACTAGAAAGGCGATGCGGGTGCTGTGGTCTTGCGGAGCGATCGCGAGCTCGCGTACCCGTCCACGCACGGCGCCTGAGGCATCGCGCACGGTAGCGCCGAGCAGTTCGGACAGAGCGACGACTGACATGTGTCCCCGAGTGGAGGCATCTTCTCTGACGTATTGTAGCGCGAAGGCTGTGCGTCGCGCGAAGGCTTTAGAGTACGTAGCGCGAAGGCTTCAGAGTACGTAGCGCGAAGGCTTTAGCCGAGCGTCAGTGCACATGCACCATAGACGTTCGTAGGGGACGCCATCGCAGGAACACATGAAAGGACCGCGAGCCCTCGAAATACTCGAGCATGTCCTGCGACATGCGATAGACCGTGACGTCGGCGCCGATCCCGAGCCGTCCCCATCTCGCGGGCGCGATGTCGCGGACGAGGCCGACGGTCAGCGGATCGATGTGCGAGTAGAAGTGCGGATGGTTGTAGCCGACCGGATGCAGCCCCAGCCCGAAGATCTGCTTGGCTGACACTTCCGTGCGACCGTACACCGCCGTGCGGTCCGTCGCGCGCAGATCCCATTCGAGCAGATAGCCGTCCGCGTGATCGTTGTAGCCGTTGTCTTCCTGATGATGTCCCCACGCCAGCGTGGCGGCGAGCGGACGCGATGCGACGGCGCCGTTGAATTCGACGGATGCCGTGATGCGCGTGGTCTCGTACGGTTCGAACCATTCCGGGTTGTGCAGCCGCCCGCCGGAGAACTGCGCCTGCCACGGCCCGCGATGCCAGACGACGCGCGCCGCCCACGAATTGAGCGCCGGCTTCTCGATGTTGTAGCGGTTGTCGTCTTCGTCGGGTTCCTCGCCGCGAAACACGGAGGCCTCAAACGTCATCGGGCCCTTTTCGATACCGGCACGCAGGACGCCTTCCGAAATGTGTGTCGAGTCCAGATCATGGTGGGTGATCGGCACCTGCGGGTTGTCGCGCGCCGACTCGCGGTGCATGAATGGCGTTGGCCCGAGCGTCGGCGATCCGACGAGATCCGCGCCGAAGATGTAGGCGACGCCGGGCTGCTCGAAGCGATACGTGGCGCCGAGGCCCATGAAGAGATCGTGCGGATGCTGCACGTTGACGAGCGGCGAGCCCAGATAGCTTTCGCCTGTTTGAAAGAGCTGCGGCGATCCGCCGAAGGGTTTCTGGTCACCAGTCGATGAGTAGGAATATGCGCGCGTGCCGCCGCCGTCGCCGGCCCAAACGAGCCGGCCGATCGTCAGCGGTTCGAGCGACATCATTCCGGTGAGGGTCAGCCGTCCGGGACCCACCTTCCTGCTGCCGGACACCATGACCCAGTTTTGCGATTCGAACGCGGCGAAATCGGCGAACAACCGTTCCTGATAGTTGTAGCCGACAAAGACGTTGGCGTCCGTGGACCACGTCCAGCCCTCGTTTGCCGCCGCCGGCGCCGGAGATGCGTGGTGGTGCTCAGGCGGCTGGCCCGGGTCCTGCCCCTGGGCGACGAGACCCAGCGTCTGGAGACAGACGGATACCAGGACGACGAGAATTTGGATCGAAAATCGAAACCCTCTGTCCTTGGTTGGCGCATCCCGCACCTGGTCGTGCCCGCGCGCAAGCGTATCCATATCGCCTGGCTGACTCTGCTTCATCACACGTCCGGACCTTTTCCGTGGACTGCCAGAGCCAACGATCACACCGTTTGTGAATCGGTTATCGGGGATGAACCGATGACATTACTCCTCGCGCGTCACCAGTCGCGTGAACGGTACTGACGTTCGTTACGGTCGAACGAAGACGCTGCGGCGTGGTGGGGGCATCGGGACGCCTGGGCCCTTCACCGATGCCCAGATGATCTCGTTCAGCGGCTCTTCCGGGGTCAAGTCAGCATCGCTGAAATTCATCGCGCGCGAGGCGGCGGCGCCCACCGCGTTCGGCGGATTTCTGTCGTCGAGCGCCACGTTCGGCGTGATCCGGCGGTACACCGACAGATCCGGTGTGCTCTGGAACGCATTGAAGAACGGCGTCGCGGCCGCGTCGTACTGGCTCATCGGCGGCAGGCCGAGAATCAGCTCCATCGATCGCAGCATCCCTGACGTGGAATAGAACGTGTGGTCGACGAACCCGCGCTTGGCAAACGGGCTGGCCACCAGCGCGACGGAACGATGCGAGTCCACATGATCCGGTCCGCTCTGCGCATCGTCCTCGACGACGAAAATCGCGGAGTCCTTCCAGTAGACGCTGTTGGCGATCGC
>JAYVMG010000138.1:0-1717 GCA_043759095.1 Acidobacteriota bacterium
GCGAGAAAGCCGTGGTTCTGCATCAGCATCGCCGACTTGACGCCCGCCAGATGCGCGCCCGCCGAGATGCCAACGCCCTCTTCTTCTTTGGCGAGACGCACCAGCGTCATCTCCGGGTCGTCTTCGGCCATCCGGATCAGGTGCACCAGCCACGTTTCCGGCAGAGCCGATATCAGACGGATGCCGCACGCTTTCAGCGCGTCGTAGATCGCCCGCGAGTTCGGGGTGGAGACAGGCATCAGAAAGCTAAAAGCTAAAACCGCAAAGCTAAAACGGCTACGTTGTCCGGTGCCGCACGCAGAATGCGTCCACTGCGACCGGGTCGGCGTCTTCGAAGTTGAGGCCGGCGCGATACCGGGGCGCACCGGCGGGCGACATCTCGAACGACGTCCATGCGACCGATGCGTTGAAGCGCACGGCGGACGTCGCATCGACCAGCGCCATCGCGATCCGCTGATTCGGCTTCAATCCGCCGGACGCCACGACCTGCGCGCCGACGGTCGACAAGTCGATCAGCGTCCCCGACGTCCCATCCAGCACTGCCGTGGCGGTGTCGGCCATCTTGAATCGTGGCGCGCGCCGTGTGCCGCGCTGATCGAGCGCCGGCGCTGACGGCGGCGCGGTGCGCGGGATGACGCGCAGGTAGTCGCTGTTGTGGGCGATCACGCGGATTTCAGCGTCCCGCAGCGATGGGTCGGCCTTGATGCGATTGATCAGCGCGGCGCCGCGCGGCGTGACGGCGAACATCCGCTCGAGCGCCACCACCTGAGGCCGGCGTTTCACGATCATCTGCAGTGCGCTAAGCGCATCGGTGTCTGAAAATGTGAGCAACTCACCATTGATCGCGGTCGCACGCTCCCGCAGGCTCGCCAGCAGATCCGACGCAGCCACCATCACGGTACACAGCTCAGTCACAGCGCATCAGTTAATCACAGAAGGGCCGACCTGTGACACAATCCCCGCCGCATGAGCTGTCTGCTTCCGCCGTTTCGCGATGTGACCGTCGGCGATCTCCTGACCCGTCTCGCGGACGCGCTGCCCGATCGCGAGGCGCTCGTCTACGCCGGCGGCCCACGGTTCACCTTCGCCGGCCTCGAATGCGAAGCGCGCACGATTGCGCGCGGACTGATGGCGCTAGGCGTCGGCCGGGGCGAACGCGTGGTGCTGTGGGCGACCAACGTGCCCGAGTGGGTGGTGTTGCAGTTCGCGGTCGCGAAGGTCGGCGCGATTCTGGTCACCGCGAACACCTCGCTGCGCGCCCGCGACATCGACTACGTGCTGCGCCAGAGCGAGGCGGCCACGCTCATCACGATCCAGGGCTTCCGTGACGTCGACTACGTCAACGAGTTGAACGCACTCGGCGTCCCTCGGGACGGCGTAGGCGCGTCGAAGGCCGCCGCGACGGGTGCGATCGCCACGCTCGAGCGGGTCATCTTTATCGGGGGGCCGACGCCTCCCGGCTTTCTGGCGTACGAGAGCCTGCGCTCGTTGGCCGACCGAGTGTCCGATGCCGCACTCGACGCACGCAGCGCCTCGATCGGGCCTGACGATGTGATCAACATGCAGTACACATCGGGCACCACGGGCTTTCCCAAAGGCGTCATGCTTTCGAGTCGGAACATCGTCAATAACGGCGAGGCGATGGGCCGCCTGCTAGGGTTTACGCCGGACGATCGCCTATGCCTCTGCGTGCCGCTCTTTCACTGTTTCGGCTGCG
>JAYVMG010000139.1:0-12263 GCA_043759095.1 Acidobacteriota bacterium
CATCACCGGGGAAGTCGGACTGCACTCGACGCCGGTGGTGGCGAAGGACGTCGTGATCATCGGCGCGGCGCATCGCTCAGGCGGCGTGCCGCGCGGCCGCTCGAACGTCAAGGGTTATGTCCGCGGCTTCGATGTGCGCACGGGCAAGCGGCTGTGGATCTTCCACACCATCCCGTCGCCCGGCGAGTTCGGCAACGACACGTGGGAAAAAGACTCGTGGACCTACACGGGAAACGCCGGTGTCTGGGCCCAGATCTCGGTCGACGAAGAACTCGGTATCGCGTATCTGCCAGTGGAATTGCCGACCGGCGATTACTACGGCGGTCATCGGCCGGGGAACGGATTGTTCGGCGAGAGTCTGGTGGCCGTTGATCTGCACACCGGCAAGCGCAAGTGGCACTTCCAGTTCGTGCATCACGGACTGTGGGACATGGATATTCCGTGCGCGCCGATCCTTGCCGACATCAACGTGAACGGTCGAATCGTGAAAGTGGTGGCGCAGCCGACGAAGCAGTCGTGGCTGTACGTGTTCGACCGGATCACGGGGCAGCCGATCTGGCCGATCGAAGAGCGGCCGGTTGCGAAAGGCAATGTGCCGGGTGAGTGGTACGCGCCGACGCAGCCGTTCGTCACGAAGCCGCCGGCGTTCGACCGCCAGGGCGTGTCCGTGGACGACCTCATCGACTTCACGCCGGAGCTTCGTGCGGAAGCGGTCAAGCTCGCGGCGACCTACGGGACCGGTCCGATCTTCACGCCGCCAACCGTCAGCACGCTGGGTGGACCGCTTGGCACGCTCGTGCTGCCGTCGGCGACCGGTGGGATGAACTGGCCGGGCGGATCGTACGATCCGGACACGCACACGGTGTTCGTGTACTCGCAGACCAACATCAGCCCGCTTGGTCTTGTCGCGCCGCCGGATGTGAAGCTGTCGGACATGAATTTCGTGCAAGGTTCGGCGACGTCCGGTGTTCGACGGACCGCGGGTTCGGGCGGCGCGTCTGGTGCGGACGCCGCTCCAGCGGCACAGGCTGCGGGTGAAGGCGGTGGCGCCGGCCTGACGATTCAGGGTCTGCCGCTCGTCAAGCCTCCGTACGGCCGCATCACCGCGATCGATCTCGACAGAGGCGCGATCAAGTGGCGGATCGCCCATGGCGAGACGCTCGACGCCGTGAAGAATCATCCGGCGCTGAAAGGCCTCACGATTCCGCGCACCGGCCAATCCGGCATCATCGGGACGCTGACGACGAAGTCACTGGTCATCGCAGGTGAGAGCCGCGTGACGACGACGTCCACGGGGCAGCGCGGCGCGATGCTGCGCGCGTACGACAAGGCCGATGGAAGGGAAGTGGGCGCGGTCTACATCGCGGCGCCGCAGAGCGGCTCACCGATGACGTACATGCTCAACGGCAAGCAGTACATCGTGGTGGCAATCAGCGGCGGGAACTACAGCGGGGAACTGGTCGCGTTCAAACTGCCGGGCTAGTTATTCCGCTTCGGTCTCGGTCTCGGCTTCGGCCTCGTCCGTCTGCCAGTCCTGCAGAGGCTGGGGACCAGCCTGGATGCCTGCCAGATCGGGATCAACGTCGCCCGCGCGTCCCGGATTGGTGGCCTTTTGCGCGGCCACTTCCGCCCGCTTGACCAGCTTTTCCTTTTGCCGTTCCTGGCGCTGGCGTTCGCGCTGGCGCTTCTGTTGCGATGGTCTCGATTTGTTCACCACCCAATTGTACGACGATCCCGCGTCCCTGTCATAATGATCCGTGCCATTTTCCAAACTCGGACTCCATCCCAGCCTGCTCCAGGGGCTTAAAGATCTCGGTTTTTCGCGTCCTACGCCCATTCAGGCTGACGCCATTCCGCTGGCCATGGCCGGACAGGACCTGCTGGCGTGCGCCATGACCGGCAGCGGCAAGACCGCAGCGTTTCTGCTGCCGATCCTTCACCACATGATTGGAAAGCCTCGCGGAACGACGCGGGCGCTTGTCCTCACGCCGACGCGCGAACTGGCGGCGCAGATTGTCGAAGACCTCAACGATTTGGCGGTCCACACACCGATGACCGCTGCAGCGGTGTTTGGCGGCGTCGGGATGGGGCCTCAGGAGCATGCGTTCCGCAGCGGAGTCGACGTCATCGTCGCCACGCCGGGACGCCTGCTCGATCACTTCCGTTCGGGGTACGCGAAGCTCGGCGGTTTGCAATATCTTGTGCTCGACGAAGCCGACCGCATGCTCGACATGGGCTTCCTGCCGGACATCCGCCGCGTGCTGAAACATATTCCGCCGCCGGCAAAGCGCCAGACGCTGTTTTTCAGCGCGACGATGCCGCCGCCCATCGCCCAGCTCTCGAAAGAGATGCTCAGAGCGCCGGTGGCGACCATCAATATCGAGCGCCGTTCGACGCCGGCGGTCGGGATCACCCACGCCGTCTATCCGGTCGCGCAGCACCTGAAGCCCGCGCTCCTCCTGCACCTGCTGAAGGGCCCCGACATGCAGGACGCGCTGGTCTTCACGCGGACGAAGCATCGCGCCAACCGGCTCGCCAAGTTTCTCGGTGACTCCGGAGTCAAGGTCGAGCGTATTCACGGCAACCGGTCGCAGGCGCAACGGACCGAGGCGCTTGCCGGCTTCAAGAGCGGGAAGTATCGCGTCCTCGTCGCCACCGACATCGCGGCTCGCGGCATCGACGTCACCGCGCTTGGGCACGTGGTGAACTTCGACGTGCCGCACGTGGCAGAGGACTACATCCACCGTGTCGGCCGCACCGCGCGCGCCGAGACGACGGGCTCGGCGTTCACGCTCGTGTCGCAGGAAGAAGAAGGCGATCTGCGCGGCATCGAGAAAGCGATCGCCAGCCGTCTGCCGCGCGTAACGTTGCCGGACTTCGACTACAACGCCCGTCCGCAGCAGAATCTGGATCAGCGGCCGCCGCGTCCGGCGCGCGATCCGCGCAGCCGTCCGTCAGGCCATGGCGCGCGCCCGGGTGGCGGCGGGCCGGCCGCACGCGGACCGCAGGCGCGCCGTAGCTGGTCCAGCTCCAGCACACCGCGCCGGCGTCCATGACCGAACCGGCGTACCCCGCGGCCCGGATCGTCGCGCCGAAGATCGAGGCGCACTTCGCGCAGCACGCGGAGGAGTCGCGCCGCCGTGGGCGGCCTGGCCCGGCAATCGAGCCCGACGCGCGCACGATCGAGGCGATCATCGACGCCGCGTTCTGGGCGAGCCTTCGCCGCGAAGAGAGCTACGTCCCGAAGATCTCGCTCGCGTTCCTACCGCCGGAAGCCGCATCGCATCCGTTGCTCTTCGAGCGGCCGCTGCCGCTGCGTCCGGAAAGGCTGGTGAAAGTGGCGCCTGCGGTGGAGCGCGCGGGCATCCATCTCGGTGTCTGGCGCACCGGCGACGAACTCCACGTGTGGGGAACCGTGCGCGCGATTCCACCGTTATCGATCGTCGTCGAGGTTGCCGCGCCCGGACTGCTCGTCGTGAAGCATCACCGCGGAGACGACTCCGGGAAGTTCGTGAACGTGGCCGTGCTGGAAGGCGATCAGATCAAAGTGATCGACGAGAAGGCGTCGAGCCTGCCGGATTGCCCGCCGCTGCTCGCATCGCTGCTCGGGTTCGATTCGCCCGCGTCGTGGGTGAAGGGAATCGAGGCGATCAATATCCTCGTACAGCTCGCCGTCTCGATGCGCGCGCACGGACGCGGCGGCCTGCTCCTGGTGGTTCCTCCTGGCGACGAAGCTTGGCAGGACTCGATCGTCAAGCCGATCCCCTACGCCGTGCAGCCGGCCTTCGCCGAATTGTCGCAGTTGACGCGCGAAGGCGCCGACGAACAGAATCCGCGGCTGTGGCAAGACCGCGTGAACCGCTCGGTGGACGCGATTGCCGGGCTGACGGCGGTTGACGGCGCCACGATCTTGACCGAGGCATACGACCTGCTGGCATTCGGCGCGAAGATCGCGCGGCGCAAGGGATCGCCGCAGGTGGAGCAGGTGACGGTGACGGAGCCGATCGAAGGCGACGTCGCCGCGACGCTGCATCCCACGCAACTCGGCGGCACGCGGCATCTGTCGGCCGCGCAGTTCGTGCATGATCAACGGCGCGCCGTCGCGCTCGTCGCGTCGCAGGACGGACACTTCACCGTCTTCGCATGGTCGCCGTGCGAGGGGATGGTCCACGCGCACCGCGTCGAGACGCTGCTCCTCTGATCCGCATTGTTGTTTCGTGCTTTCGTGTCTTCGTGGCCGGCTGATCAAGGCACGCGGTCTAGAAACTAAAAAACAGCAGCAGGTCGATGCCGAGGCGCTCCACGCGCCGGAAGGCGTTGACGCTCAGCGCCTGCGCGTCGGAGTACGTCGCGCGGAGCCGCAACAGGCGCGACAGGTAGATCTCGATCGTCGCCTCGTCGTACGCTTCCTGCCCGAAGTTGCGGCTGAACCGCGCGATCAGTCCTGGCGCGATCTCCCGGCCCACGGTGACCTTGATGTCGCTGCCGACATCTCCTGGCTCGATTTGCAGAATGCTGATGCCGGTCTCGTTCGCGATGGCCGAGACGATGGGCTGGGCGAGGAACCCGGCGGCGAGCACGCCGGCGCGCGTCACCAACTGTTGCTGCTGGCCGGCCGAGAGCTGGTTGGTCGACGTGTTGAACACAATGAGCGAGAGGATGTCCGACGGGTCGAGCGGCGGTGTGCTGGCGAGACGCAGTTCCGGCTGTCGCAGGGGTCCGAAGATGCTGACGCGCGCCTCGACACCGGAAATCACGCGCGTTACCGTGACGAAGATTTCGGGGTTCAGGTCGCCGCGAAAATTGATCGAGCTCGACTCGAAGACGTTGAAGCTGCGCCCCTGAAACGCGTACGTGCCGCTGACCTGGTCGAAGGATCCGGTCACCGACAACGGCTGCGCCGGATCCTTGTAGAGATAGAGATCGCCGGCCACGCGCAGGTTGATGTCGCCGAGCCCGATCGGCGTGTCCTGCGAGATCTGGACGCTGTCGCCGATCAGACGCAGTGAACCCGGCACATGCAGCGCGACATCGAGGCCGAGACGGCTCCAGGGGTTGAGCGCCGCGACCGCGTCGATGTCGGTCAGTCCGGCCGGTGCGGTTGAGTACGGCTGAAACAGTGTGCGCGTCAGGATTTCGTCAACTCTCAGCGTGCCGCTGCTGATCGTGATGTCGCCGGCGATGCGCGGCGCTTCGAAGCGGCCGCGGAGCCGCACGGCGGCGTCGACGGCGATGGCGCCCAGGTCGCTGCGCATCACCTCGAAATGACGGGCGGTGCCGTCGATTTCGAGGTTGCCGACCTGCAGTTCGTGGGTCCCGAGGCTGCCGTGGGCATCGAGCGGATGGCCGTCAATGTCTTCGACGTGCAGCGACTCCACCGTGATCCGGTCGCGAGCCAGCAGCAGGGACGCGCGGGTGTTCTTGTACTGCGATCCCGTTGAGACCACACGAAACGCCGCCTTCGAGAGCGAGATGATACCGTCCATGTGCGGGTCGCGCCTGGTGCCGACCGCTCTCACATCGAGCGTCACCTCGCCGCTGACGTCGCGCACGACGTCGGTGATCCCTTCAAGCAGTCCGAGGCTGATCGTGCTCGATCGGATCGCGACGTCGATCGGCTGCTCTGAGCTGCCGGCGTCGGCGAGGCTGAGCGGCGCCCGACCCTTGGCGGTGATCCAGACGCCCGGCGCCTGATCGAGTCGGGCGTCAACGTCGAACGTTCCGTCGGCGTAGGTGAACGCGGTTGTCAACTGTTGGTAGCTGACGCGTTCCACGCGTCCGTTTGCGATGGTCAGCGTCCCGGCCACCTCGGGCCGCGCGCGCGTGCCCCGCAGCGTGGCGTCGAGGCCGACCACGCCGCCGTAGCGTGTCGGTCGGTTGAAGGCCGCCTGTAAGGAGTCGAGGAACACGCCGGTCGCCGTGACGTGCAGCGCGCCGTTGCCGTCCGATCGCCAGGTGCCCGCGATCCCGACGCGCTCGACGTTGTTCGCGCCAAGGAACTCGAGTGGCGCGACCGCAACGCCCTGGTCGCTCCAGGACACTGTTGCCGGGGCCGCGTTCGTCGCCAGACGCCAGGGAGCGTGTCCAAGCGTGACGGTCAGGTCCTGCAGTTCCGCCTCTCGGAGATCGGCTCGCAGCGTCACCGCGCCCGCGAGCCGTGCGTTGCGCCCGGGTCGCTCCGTCAGGGCGATGTCGAAGCCGATCCGCTGCCGGTCGTACGTGACCGTGCCCGAGGCTTCCTGCAGCGGTTGACCGAGCAGCGTCACGGATTCGCCCCGCGCAGTCGCGCGTCCCGCCGCGTGCGCAAAGTCGCCGGACGGTACCGTCACGTCGTACTGGCCGCTCAGCGCAGTCGCGCTGATGTCGAAGCCCTCGACCGCCGTGACCGTTGCGTCGCCGGCGGCACGCAACGAATCCCATGGCCCGGTGAGGCGTCCCTTCGTGGCGATCGTCCCGCTGGCGCCCAGCCCAATCCACCCGCGCAAGGGTCCGAGTTCTGCGCGCGTGACGTCGTACGTGAGGTCAGACGAGGCGTTGTCGGCGATGGCGACGCGACCGCTCGCGGTCCCCTCGAGCGCCGGCCCGCGCACATCGAGCGATCCGATCGCCACCGTGGAGTCGTGCAGCGTGGCGCGGACAGCCGCGGCGTCGATCTGGAGATCGCGCAGGCGGGAGTGGTCGAGCGTGACCGTTCCTCCGATGTCGTAGTCTCCAAGCATTGGCGGCCGCAGCAGCAGGCCGGCGATCGTGGCGGTGACCTTCCCCGATCCGGTCAGCGACGCGTCGAGGCGCTGATCCAAGAACGCGACCGCTGGGTCGATTGCGCTCAGACGGCCGTCGTACGACGCGCGGAGAGTGCCGTCGGCGATCGCGATCGAGACGTCTGCGTCCGAGAGCGTCCCGCTGAACATGTCGGCGCGCGACAGGCGTCCGCCGCCCGTCAATGCCAGCGTCGCCGCAGTCGTGCCGGAACCGTCGACGTGGAACCGTCCGGACACGGTGCCCGAATACCGTGGTTGCTGCATCCAGCCGACGTTGAGCGCCTCGCCGAAGCGGCGCAGGTTGACGTCGTCGATCTCGCCATCGCCTGAAAAGGTGAGCGGCCTCGGCTGAGTGTCGATTGATCCGGTCGCGCCTTCGGCGATCGTCGCGCCAAGGAATGTTGACCGCGCGAACGTCGCGTGTCCAGCGATGACCGGCTGCGCGAAACGGCCGGTCATGTCGTAGCCGAACGTCAGCACGCTCTCGACACGCGGCACCGGCACCGTCTGCGGTACTCGTCGCAGATCGATGCCGGTCGTCGTCCCCTGGAAGTGAAACGGAAATGGTTCGTCGATTCCGATCGACCCTTCGTCCGCGGTGACAGACGCGCCGTACGCGGTGGCCGATGCCTGCGCGACGAGCACCTTCGTCGCAGTCACCTGACCGCTTGCCCTGACATTGTCTGCGGCATACTGCATGTACATCGCGTGCGGGCCTTGAAACCTGTACATCCCTCGCGGAAAGTGGCGGCCGAGTTCCAGCGCGAGATCGAAAGTGACCTGTCCGCTGATGTCGGACGGCCGGTCGTCGCGATTGAGCCATCGCGCGAGATTCAACCGCTCGACGTCGACCGCACCGGCGCCGTGCCACCCCGGCACGGACGTGTCGAGCGTCAGCTGTCCCTTCACGCCGCCTCCGGTGCTGGTCAGGCGAAGGTCCGTGGCCAACTTGTTCACGGGACCTTTGAGTGATGTCTCGAACGAGGCGTCCACGGCGATGTTCTTCAAACCGCGAATCACGCCGGCCCATTCCTGAAACGCAAACCGCGAGGCGCGCACGTGCAGATCGATCTGCGTCGGGCTGGTCGAGTTGTCGACCTCGCCGTCCAGCGTGAACGCCGAGCGCGGTGTGTTCACCGTGAAGCGCTCGAAGAACCATCCGCCTGGCCCACGGCCAAGCGTGCCGGTCAGAGGACTCACAACGAGATCGGGCTTGTGGCCGACCCACGAGAGCCGCGTGAAGTTCAGACGCCACCGGACGGGGACGTACGCGAACGAGAAAGATGCGTTCAGCGCCTGATAGTCAGTAGGTGCATGCACGGCGCCGAAGTCGAGCGGGTCCTGCAGCGAAATGCGGCCGTCGATCACGTCGATCGACTCGATCGAGATCGGGCGGTTGGGCCCCGTGCGGTTGTCCTGGCGAGAGTCACGTTTCACCAGCGCGGCAAGGTCCCATCCGCCATCGGCCGACCTCGCGCCGACGAGGTATGGCCGCGTGAGGCGCACGCTGCGGATCACGACGCCCTTCCGGATCAGTTCCTGGATGCTGTAGGTGAGCGCGACCTCGTCGATCCGAATGAGGGTGTGGCCCTCGCGTCCGAGCGAGATATCGCCGAGCTGCAACCCGCGGAAGAGCGACCCCTCGAGGCGGCCGATGCTGAGCGTCGCCGTCAGATACTCGTTCGCCTGCCGGACGATCAGGCCCCGCAGCAGGTTCTTGGCCCATCCGGTCTCCACAACCGCAAACCCGAGCAGGCCCATCGCGAGGGCCAGCGAGACGACGATCGTCAGCGCCTTCACGAGCCAGAGAGAGACCGACCGAAGTCGTCGCAGAGGTGACACCTGCGTTGCAGTGTATCAACCGGCATGCCATCGGCATGTTAAGCTTTTCGCCCGTACGAGATGCCAAAGCTTTCCGCGCACGACGCGGCGCTCGCCCTTCTTGCGGCCGCGCTGATATTCGTCGTCCTCGTCTGGCGCCTCGGCACGCCCACGTTCTGGGATCCCGACGAGGCGCATTACGCCGAAACCACCCGCGAGATGATCGCAACCGGCGATTGGTCGGCGCCGTTCTACAACGAGCAGCCGTTCTTCGATAAGCCGGTCCTGTTCCACCAGCTGCAGGCGACAGCGATGCAGCTCGTCAGTGACCCGGAGGCCGGCGCGCGTCTGGTGCCGGCCCTGGCGGCGCTGGTGCTCGTCGCCATCACCGTCTGGTTCGGCGCCGTCATGCTGTCAGGCGACGCCGCGATCGTTGCTGGATTGATCCTGATGGCGTGCCCGGGCCTGTTCGGCCTGGCGCGCTACGCGATTCTCGACACGCTGTTCACGATGTTCACGTTCGGCGGGGCAGCGTGTCTCGCGGTTGCCGCGCTTCGGGATCGTCCGCGGCTGCAGTGGGTGGGCTACGTCGCCATCGCGCTTGGGGTGCAGGTGAAGGGACCGATTGCCCTCGTGCTCTGTGGGTTGACGATGCTGATCCTGATGGCGGTGTCGGCGGACCTGAGGCGCCGGCTGCTCCGGCTCCGCTGGGTGCTCGGCTTGGTGATCATCGCGGCGGTGTCGGCGCCGTGGTTCATCTACATGTACCTGCGTTTCAAAGACGGGTTCGTCAACGGCTACGTGCTGGACGAGAATGTTCGCCTGTTTGCCGGCGCCCGCTTCGGGAATCAGCCTGGTTACGGGTTCTACTTTCAGATTCTGGCGGCGGCGTTGCTGCCGTGGACCGGCCTGCTTGTCGGCCGTCTCGTCGACGATGTGCGCGCACTGAGGCGCGGCGAGCCACTTGATGCGGTCGAGATCGTGCTTTGGAGCTGGACGCTGGCGATCGTTGGATTCTTCACGCTGTCCACGTTCAAGCTCGATCACTACGTGTTCCCGGCCGCCCCGGCCTTGTGTCTACTCACGGCGAGGGCATGGTCGGATCTGCGAGCGGATGACCCTACAGCGCGGCATCGCGCGGCCCGCATGGGTTTCCAGACAATTGGTCCTGTCCTGATCATCATCGGCCTCGGCTGCGGATATTTCCTCCTCGAGCGGTTGGGCCTGTCGCGCGGTGCGCTGATCGTGCCGGTGACGCTGACGCTGGTGGGTGGAGTGATCGTCGCCGGCATGTTCATCCGGCGTTCGCGGCCGCCGCGGGTGCCGTGGCTGGTCACCATGGCGATGCTGACGACGTACGTCGGGCTGATCCTGTACGTACTGCCCGCGCTCGAGCGACAAAAGGTGATCCCGGAGATGGCGGCCTGGGTCGCGGCACGCGCGCAGGCGGCGGATCGGGTCGCGAGCTTCCGTTTGAACCGCTGGACACCGGACTACCGGTTTTACGTCGGGCGCCACGCGACCTTCCTCGAGAGTGCGGAGGAAGCCGAGGCGTTCTTCAAGGATCCGCGGCCGTTCTACTGCCTGATGCGGCGAAGCGCGTACGATGAATTTGTCGCGAAAGGGATGCCGCTGCGGATCCTTTACGAACGCGAGGGAATGGGCGCGACCTCTGGCCGCGCTCTGTGGCGCACCTCCACGCCGCTCGTCCGTTTCGTCGTCGTCTCCAGCGGCTGGTAAACGTTTGTCAGGTGCCCGGCGTCTCCGGAGTGCGGTAGTAGAATGACCGCATGCCGCGATTCCTCAAATATTCCGCCCTCCTCATCCTCTTCGTACTTCCTGCGATCGCCATCGCTCAACGCGGCGGCGGCGAGCAACCGACCAGCGCCGGGCCATTCGGCGCGCTGCGCTGGCGCAGCCTCGGGCCGTCGCGCGGCGGCCGATCGATCGCCGTCGCAGGTAGCGATGCGCGGCCGTACGAGTACTACATGGGCGCCACCGGCGGCGGTCTGTGGAAGACGACGGACGCGGGCACGTCGTGGAAGGCCGTCACCGACGGATTGATTCAGCACTCGTCGATCGGAGCGGTCGCTGTCGCGGCGTCGAATCCGGATGTGATCTACATCGGCACGGGTGAAGCGGATATTCGCGGCAACATCATTCAGGGCGGAGGGGCGTACAAGTCCGCTGACGGCGGCAAGACGTGGGTGCATATCGGCCTGGCCGACACGCAGGTCATCTCCAAGATCCGCGTCGATCCTGCGAATCCCGATCTCGTCTACGTCGCGGCGTTCGGTCATCACGCGGCGCCGAACCCCGACCGCGGCGTGTTTCGCTCGAAGGACGGCGGCAAGACGTGGGAAAAGATCCTGTTCCGCGACAACAAGACGGGCGCGAACGAGCTCGTGCTGGACCCGCACAACCCGCAGGTGATCTACGTCGCGTTGTGGGAGGCGTACCGGAACGCGTTCGAGATGTCGAGCGGCGGACCGGGCAGCGGCATTTTCAAATCCACCGACGGTGGCGATCACTGGACGGAGATCTCCCGGAACGCCGGCCTTCCGAAAACGATGCTCGGCAAGATCGGCTTCTCAGTGTCTGGCGCGGATTCGAGTCGCCTCTACGCACAGATTGAAGCCGAGGACGGCGGCTTCTTCATGTCCGACGATGCCGGTGCGACGTGGAAGAAGGTGAGCGAGCGGCGCGATCTGCGTCAGCGCGCGTTCTACTACTCGCGCGTCTACGCCGACCCCAAGGTGAAGGACACCGTCTGGGTGCTGAACGTCAACATCTACAAGTCGACTGATGCCGGCAAGACCTGGAAGACCAGCAACGTGCCGCACGGCGACAACCACGATATGTGGATCTCGTCCACCGACTCGAACCGGATGATCGAGGCCAACGACGGCGGCGGCGCGATCTCGGTCAACGGCGGCGACTCGTGGTCCCCTGAATTGATGCCGACCGCACAGTTCTATCATGTGATCACCACCAAGCATGTGCCGTATCACGTCTGCGGCGCGCAGCAGGACAACAGCACAGCGTGCGTGTCGAGCGCACCGGCGCAGGGCGGCCCCGGCGGCTCTGGTGGTGGCGCGGATCAGGTGTTCTACTCGGTGGGCGGCGGCGAGAGCGGCTATATCGCGAGCGACCCTCGCACCCCGGACATTTTCTACGCCGGCAGCTACGGTGGTCTGATCACACGCCTCGATCGACGGACGGCCCAGGAGCGCCAGGTGAATCCGTACCCGGACAATCCCATGGGGTTCGCGTCGGCTGACATCGCCGAGCGTTTTCAGTGGACGTTCCCGATCGTGATGGCGCCGACCGACCCGCGGATCATCTACGTCGGCTCACAGCACGTGTGGAAGTCGACGAACGAAGGACAGAGCTGGGAAAAGATCAGCCCCGATCTGACGCGCCACGATCCGAAGACGATGGGGCCGTCAGGCGGTCCGTTGACGAAGGACAACACCGGCGTGGAAACGTACGCCACCGTGTTCAGCATCGCGCCGTCCGCAAAGGACGCCGCCGTCATCTGGTCCGGCTCGGATGATGGCTACGTGCAGGTGACGCGCAACGGCGGCACGAACTGGAAGAACGTGACGCCGAAAGCGCTCGGCGATTTCGCGCGCATCAGCCTGATCGAGGCGTCACCGTTCCGCGCTGGGACGGCGTACG
>JAYVMG010000140.1:0-4633 GCA_043759095.1 Acidobacteriota bacterium
TAGGAAATAGGAAGTAGGAATGCGCGCACGCATTCCTACTTCCTACTTCTCAATTGCAGGATCTTTACAAACGACCGGCCGCGCAGCTCGTCGAGTGTGAGCCCGCTCTTCTCGACCGCTTCGTCCTCTGTGATCGCGCCGCAGTTCATCGCGCGGAGGAAGTAGTTCAACAGCCCCTGGCCGGTCGCCGCATCGTCGAACACATCGCCGACGAGCGTGGCCTGCGCCGCTTTCCGCACGAAGTTCTTCAGACGCTCGGAGGCCGCGTCGAGCCCCTCGAGAAAGAACGCGTAGACGGCCGCGTAGCGCGACGGGAGCTGCGCCGGGTGCAGATCCCATCCCTGATAGAAACCGGTGACGAGCGAGTGACGCACGTGCTCGGCGTGCAGGCGCCACGCGCGGTGCACGACATCCCGCGAGCCGATCGGCATGACATTGGTGGCGCCGTCCGACAGCCAGATGCCCGTACCGGCGAGCGCGACCTGCATGACGTGTTTCGCGAAGTCGCAGACCGGGTGGAGCATGTGCTGGTGCGCCGCGGTGATGCCGCAGGCCGCCGTGTAGTCGTACGTCCCGAAGTGCGCGGCGACGATCCGTCCGCCGCCTTCCGCGATCAGGCGCGGCAGCGCGACGCTGCCGTCCGCCGCGAAGATTGACTGCGTGGTCTCGACCATCAGCTCGAACCGCAGCGTGCCTGACGGCAGTTCACGCCAGTACTCGAACGCGTCACATGCCGAGGCGAGCGCGGCCACCTGCTCGGGCGCGGTGATCTTCGGGAGCGTAACAACAAAGTTCGGCGGAAGCGTGCCGCCGGTCCGCTCGATCAGCCTCGTCAGAAACAGGTCGAACGTCCGGAGGCTCCGGCGCTTCAGTTCCTCGCTGAGCGGCTTGATCCGGATCCCGATCGACGACGGCAGCGTGCCGTCGCGTAAGCCGTCGGCCACCTCGCTCGCCGCACGCTGCGCGTGCTCGTCCTCTTCGCGGTCGGGGCGATGCCCGAAGCCGTCCTCGAAGTCGATCCGGAAATCTTCGACCGGCTCGCGCGTGAGTTTGTCGATGACGCGCAGGTAAATGCGATCGGCGGACGCCGGATCGAGTCCGAGTGCCGACGCGAGCGATGCCGCGTCGGGGGCGTGCTCCTGCAGCGCGCGCAGCGCCACCGCGCCGAGCTTGTGCGCCGCGTCGGCCTTGAACAGGTGCGCGCCGCCGTAGACGACGTGCACCGGCTGCCGCGCGGGGGAGTCGCCGGGGAAGCGCTGCGCGACGCGCACGTTGGCGTTGTCGAGCGCATCCACGAACACGGCGAGCGCACTGTCGGGAATCGTCGTATCAGCCATGGGCGGGAAGTATAGTCCTGCCCCGCGAGCAACAGCGTTACTGCGCCAGCGCCGCTTTCGCCTCTTCGAAAGTCCCGGGGAAGTACGAGACGTTATGGAACGCTTCGTTCGTAAGAGCCTGGGCGACGAAGCGGGCGTCACCGGTCGTGCGACCGACGACGATGAGACGCGTGTTGTGGTCTTGCATCGGCAACCGTCCGTCGTCCTTGGCCCGTCGGATCTCACCGAGATCTCGGCCGTCGAGCACGCCGGTGCGCGGAATGTTCCGGGCGCCTGGGAGCGTGCCGCTGCGGAACACGTCGGACTCGCGCGCGTCGATCACGACCGCGGTGCGGTCGAGGGCGAGGACGTGACGGAGGCCGTCGGCTTCGATCACGGTGACGCCGCCAAACGCCCGCCACACGGGAATGCCGAGCTGATAGCGACGGATGTTCTTGTGCCCGGCAGCCACGAGCTCGTCGCCGAGTCGCTTGCTTTTCGGACAGAACGGGCCGTTGCAATAGAGCACGATGGCCCTGTTCATGTCGCCGCCGACGAGCCGGCTCACTTCGGCCACATCGGAGATGTAGACCGACATCGGCACCCCTGGGCGGGCGGCGACGTTGCGGGCGCCGGGGATATGGCTGATCGAATATTCGAGATGCGGCCGGGTGTCGAGCACGACGTCCTGATCCTCGGCGAGGATCCGCTGGAACTCCTCGGTGGAAAGCTCCCCGGCGTGCTGGCCGACCTGGGCGAGGCGCGGGCGCAGCCAGCCCGACCCCGTCAGGCCGAGGACGAACACGGCCGCGAGCACGAGGACGGCCAGGAGGCCGGCGAGCGGCCATCGCTGGGATCGAACTCGCGCGGTCATGGCGATCCGTGACGTCGACGAGCCGCTTATGGAGGCCTGTTCACCAAGCGCGAATGCCACGTCCCGCGCCGAGTGGAACCGTTGCGCCGGATCTTTCTCCAGGCAGTGCCGAACGATGCGATCCAACCCCGCCGGAATCCCGTCAGGGCCGGCGGTCAGGTCTGCGGGGTCGTTATTCAGGATCGCACTCATGGCGTCCACTCCCGTGCGGCCGCTGAAAGCGCGCGCGCCGGAGAGCATTTCGTAGAGCACGCAGCCGAGGGCGAAGAGGTCGGTTCGGGGATCGACCTGTAGTCCCTGGATCTGCTCGGGGGCCATATAGCCCACGGTGCCGACAATCATTCCCGGGGAGGTCGAGCCAGGCGTGGTGGCCAGGTTCGAGACGCCGGCGTCCTCTCGAAACGGCTCGGTGAGCTTGGCGAGGCCGAAGTCGAGAATCTTCACGCGGCCGTCAGGTGTGATGAACAGGTTCTCCGGCTTGAGGTCGCGATGGACGATGCCTTTCTCGTGCGCGGCTGCGAGCCCCTGGGCGATTTGAACCGCGTAGGCCGTGGTTTTTCTGACCGGCAATGCGCCCTGTCGCAATGCCTCGCGAAGCGTCTTTCCTTCCAGCAGTTCCGAGACGACAAACGTGGTCCCGGCCTCCGTGCCGATGTCGTACACCGCGAGGATGTTTGGATGATTGAGCGCCGCCGCGGCGCGCGCCTCCTGCTCGAACCGGCGGAGCCGATCCACGTCGGCGGAAAAGGCCGTGGGAAGAATCTTAATCGCCACCTCGCGTCCGAGGCGCGGATCCCGCGCGCGATACACCTCGCCCATGCCGCCGGCGCCAAGCGGTCCGACGATTTCGTAGGGGCCGAGGCGGGTGTTGGCGGACAGGCTCACGTAGCGCGAATCATAGCCGAGCCCGCCGTGGCCTCGGCAACAAATCGGGCCGGCACGCCTTTCGCGTCGGTCACGCTGACAACGATGTGCTGGGCGTGCATCGTGCCAGCGTTGCCGGGCTGCGCGGGCGCGGCGGCGGGCATCAGCGCGATCACGGCTGCGGCCGAGAGAAACGGGAGGAGCGTGTTCATCGAAACCTCCAGAACGGTGTGCGACTACCATACGACCATGAACAACGAGCGACAGCTGGCCGACGGCCGGGTCGAACTGATCGACACGCGGCAGGTGGAAGCCAGCGCCCTCTACAATGAGGATCTGGCGCCCGTGTCGCTCGCGCGGCGCAACTGGTCGACCTACAACTTCGCCGCGCTGTGGGTCAGCATGGCGCATTGTATTCCGACCTACATGTTGGCCTCGGGTCTGTTGGCGTCTGGCATGAACTGGTCCCAGGCGCTCATCACGATTCTGCTTGGCAACACGATCGTCCTGATTCCGATTCTTCTGAACTCGCATCCCGGCACGAAATACGGCATTCCGTTTCCGGTATTTGCCCGTGCCGCGTACGGCACGCTCGGGTCGAACGTGCCGGCGCTGATGCGCGCGCTCGTCGCCTGCGGCTGGTTCGGAATCCAGGCCTGGATCGGCGGGGAAGCGTTGCACGTGTTTTTCAGGACCGTGATTCCGGGGTGGCCGCTGCTGCTCGGCGCCGGCGTGGCGGGTCACACGACCACCGAATGGGTGTCGTTCCTGCTGTTCTGGGGCCTGAACGTCTTCATCATTTATCGCGGCATGGATCTGGTGCGCGAGGTGGAGAACTGGGCGGCGCCGTATGTGCTCGTGATGACTGGCGCGCTGCTGTGGTGGGCGGTGTCGAAAGCCGACGGCCTCGGCCCGCTGCTCGCGCAGCCAGGTAAGTTCCGCACGTTCGGCGAATTCTGGCCGGTGTTCGTGCCGTCGCTCACCGCGATGATCGGGTTCTGGGCAACACTGTCGTTGAACATGCCGGACTTCACGCGCTTCGGCCGCAGCCAGCGCGAGCAGATGGTCGGCCAGATCATCGCGCTGCCGACGACGATGTCGTTGTTTGCGGCAATGGGCGTGATGATCACCAGCGCCACGGCGATCATCTACGGCCAGGCGATCTGGGATCCGGTGCAGCTGGTCGGCAAATTCACCTCTCCGATCGTCGTCGCCATTTCTATGTTTACCGTGGTCGTCGCGACGATTGCCGTGAACATTGCGGCGAACGTCGTGTCGCCGGCCAATGATTTCGCGAATGCGTTTCCCCGATTCATCAGCTTCAAGACCGGCGGGCTGATCACCGGGTTGCTGGGCATCGCGATCCAGCCGTGGCGGCTGCTGGCCGATCCGTCCGGCTACATCTACACCTGGCTGCTCGGCTACTCGGGCGGGCTCGGCTCGATCGCCGGTGTGCTCGTCGTCGACTACTGGATCGTGAGACGGCGCGAGTTGAATCTCGAAGCCCTGTACCTGGCGGATGGCGAGTACGGCGGCTGGAATCTGCGCGCGATCAGCGCCACGGCGATCGGGTGCTTTC
>JAYVMG010000141.1:0-27902 GCA_043759095.1 Acidobacteriota bacterium
ACGAAATCCAGCATCCTCATCCAGGGTGGCTTCCAGGCGGATCTGCGCCTTGTCGCACAGGAGAGCCGCGGCGCCGCGATGCAGTACTTCACCGGGTCCAAAGCGCACAACATCGCGCTGCGCGACCGCGCGATCGGCCTCGGGTTCAAGCTGAACGAGTACGGCCTGTTCCGGACCGTCGACGACAGCCGCGTGGCCAGCGCACGCGAAGAGGACATCTACGCCGCGCTCGGCCTCGATTTCGTGCCGCCCGAACTGCGCGAGATGCGCGGCGAAATCGACGCAGCCGAGACGCAGACGATCCCCCGGCTGATCGAGCTCGCCGATCTGCGCGGCGATCTCCACATGCACACCACCGAGACGGACGGCAAGGACGAGATCCGGACGATGGCGGAGGCGGCGCGTGACGCGGGGCTGCAGTACATCGCGATCACCGATCACAGTCAGTCGCTGGCGATGGCCAACGGTCTCGATGAACGACGCGCGATGGCGCACGCCGCCCGTATTCGCGCGGTGGATGCGGAGGGCATCGGCATCCGCCTGCTGGCCGGAATCGAGTGCGACATTAAGCTCGACGGTACGATGGATCTCTCAGACGACTGCCTGGCCGCACTCGACATTGTCGTCGCGTCGGTGCATTCGGGATTCACGCAGGAGCGTGAGGAGATGACCGCGCGAGTGCTTCGTGCGATCGACAACCCGTATGTGGATATCCTCGGCCATCCGACTGGCCGTATGCTCCTGAAACGTCAGGCGTATCCGATCGACATCGAGGCGATCATCGACGCTGCGGTTCGAACCGGCGTGGCCGTCGAGATCAACAGCCAGCCGCATCGCCTCGATCTGATCGACGTCCACGCGAAGCTGGCGCACGAACGCGGCGCGCGCATCGTGATCTCGAGCGACTCGCACTCGCGACACGCGCTGGCGTACCTGCGATGGGGCGTGATGGTCGCAAGACGCGCGTGGCTGCAAGCCGGCGACGTCCTCAACACGCAATCATTCGACGACTTCCGTGCGTCCTTGCGACGGCACCGGAGACCACACTCATGAAACTTCCGATGCTCAGTTCCGAGGATAAGCACGTCGAAATCCGCCGCCTCTATTTCGAGACGACGCGGACGACCATTCAAGAGGATCTGGCGAAGGCGCTGGACCTGCTGAAATCGATGAACAGCGAGGACGAGCGCGAACGCGCCACGGTGTACATGGAAGGCATGGCGCAGATGCGGGCGGAGTGGGGAAAGAACAAGCAGGGCTCAGGGCTTCGAGCTCAGGACTCATCGCGAAAGACGCAGGGCAAGCGGAAGACGTCGCGGTAGCCGGAAACAGTTCGACCGTCGGGTCCACCTGCAACCACAGCAGCGCTCCCAGCGCGAGCAGCGCCACCATCGGGATGAACGGCGTGTTGTAGCTGCCGGCATAGCCGACTAGGTAACCGAAGACGACGGCAGACAGAGCCGAGGCCGCGTTGCCGGCGGTTTTCATGAAACCGAAGGTCGCGCCGGGCACGCGATCAAGTGTCAGCTGAGCGTTCTTACGTTATAATGCTTACGTATGCAGAAAGTCTTCTCGACGCGCCTCGATGAGGCCACCCTCAACGAGATGGAGCGCGTCACGCGCAAGCTCGGGATGTCCAAGCGGCAGTTTCTCGAGGAAGCGATTCAGCTTCGGGTCGAACGCCTGAACCTCGCCGAGCAGGGCGACGTCTGGGGCGAGACGCTCGGGGCGTGGCAGCGCCGCGAATCAGGCGCCACGACAATCCGGCGAGCGAGAGCCGCGTTCCGGCACACGTTCGCACGGCGCCACGGAGCCGGCCATGCGCGCGTACCTCGATAGCGACATTTTGATCTGGCATCTGCGCGGCGAAGCGAAGGCGACGGCCCTGCTCCGCCGGCTGTCGGCCGAGCCGGGAACGGACCTCTGGATCGGGGCGCTCCAGCGCGCCGAAATCGTCTTCTTCATGCGCCCACGGGAAGAGACCGCGACGCGCGCGTTTCTCTCGCGCTTCAAGACGGAAGCCGTGACGCAGCCGATTGTGGACCTCGGCGGTGACCTGTACCGGCAGTGGCATCCCTCTCACGGGATCGACGTGAACGACGCGATCCTGGCCGCGACGGCCGCGGCGACCGGCGGAAAGATCTACACGCAGAATCTCAAGCACTACCCGATGCCCGACGTCGCCGTATTGAAAGGCTGGTAGGTAGAACAAAGTTGGAAGTCAGAAGTCGAACGTGAAAAGCCAGGGGCCGCGCAAGAGGTAGAACACACCGGAAACCCGCACCCGGCCTTGGCACGGGTGTTGGAAGCATGTATCTCGATGCGCCCTCTTGTTCTGGCGATCGGGTTCCTGCTTAGCTTGGACAGTTCGGCTGCCAACGCGCAGCTGCGCACGCAGACCATCGTCACCGGCCTCTTCGCACTGGTCGCGTTCGTCACTGATCCCGCCCAGCCTGGCGTGGCCTATGCCGTTCAACAGAACGGTCTGGTTCTCACCGTCCAGGGCGCCACCGTTCTCTCAACACCGTTCCTTACGTGTACCGCGGCCGCGTGCTCGGCAGCGAGTATTTCGGCCGGTATTTTTTCGCCGACTCCGGAAGCGGGCGAGTGTGGTCTGTCGCGTGGCAACTGGATCCGGCGACAAGCCGCGCGAGCTCGACAGGCACGGTCGACCACTCGGCAGAAATCGGCGCGCTCGGCTCGATCGTGTCGTTCGCCGAGGATTCCAGCGGCGAGCTCTACCTGGTCCTCTATAGCAGGCGCGTCGTCAAGCTCGTCAGAAGCGGCGCGGCGCCATCGGCGCCGACCAACCTGACGTCGCAGACGACGGGACGAGTCGTCCAACTCGCCTGGACCGGCGCCAGCGGCGCGACGCAGTACCGCATCGAGGCCGGCTCGCGAACCGGCGCCGCCGATCTCGCCGCCATCGATACCGGCTCAGGACAGACGACGTTCACCGCGAACGGGGTTGGCGACGGCGTCTACTACGCGCGCGTGAAGGCGTTGTCCAGGGTCACGGCGAGCGCAGCGTCGAACGAAGTCGTGATTGGTGCTGGCGCCATCCGCGCGGACGTTTTCGAGCAGCGCGCCGCCCGGCGCGTATTACGTCCGGGTGCGAGCGGTGAATGCCTGCGGGGCGAGCGCGGCCTCGAACGAGGTGATCCTGCGAATACCGGGCTGAACGCCCGGCCTCACTCTTTCCCCGACTGGTTCGAGGTGGCTTTTTTGCGCGACGAGATGCGGAGGGCTTCGGGCACATTGCGGTCAACCGACAGCTTGGCCAGATCCTTCGTGGTCAGACGTGTCATGAGGTGCATGGAGAGCGACAGCGGCGTTTTTGGATTCTTCGTCAGCGCGAGAATCACGCTGTAGCTTTTTAGCCAGGCGCGGTTCTTGCCGATAATCCGCAGCACGTCTTCCGACACGTTCTGCATGCGCGCGAAGCTCTCGACTTCGGGAACGCTGACCTTCGGGCTGCTCAAGACGGACGCGCAGATCATCTTGTTCGGGTCGCGGATCAGGATCGCGCGCTGCTCGCGCGTCCCTTTCATCGCCGCCCTGATGCGTTGCGGGAAGTTCATCAACGCGAGCGCCTGAGTGCCCGACACGCGATCCCCGTCCTCATCCTCACCTTCCTCTGCGCCCGCGTCGATCAGCGGGTCGTCGAAGTCCACCTCGATCGGAGGAATCTCGGCGGGAAAGATGCCGCGATCGCCGAAGAACTCGCGCAGATCGACCGGCACGTCGGATCGCGCGAGAAATTTCTCGAGCGCCTCCACCGGGATTCTGTTCAGCGTCTCATCGGCGGTCTGGCGAATTTCGCGGTCCGGATCTTCGAGCAGGAACACGAGGATCGCGAGTTGCTCGTGCGCGCGCGGCGCGAGCGCCCCCTGCGCCGCCTCCAGGCGCACGTCACGATCGACATCACCTTGTTTGAAAAGGTCGAATAGCGGCGTCGGGCCCATTACCGGGCCTGCAGAAAGTCTTTGTAGTTGGTGAGGTTGAAGCGGGCCGTCACGACCTCGCCCGCCTTACCGAGGGGACGGGCGTCCGCGCCGTTGAACTGCAGGGCGATCGCCGATGCGTCGCCGGCCGTCAGCACCATGTCGCGCCGCACGGTGACGGTCTGCTGCTCCCCTGTCTGCAGGAGGCGCTCGATCGCTTTCTGACCGTCCACGGTTGCCGAGACCCAGCAAGGACGCTTCGCGGTCAGCGCGACGGTCAGCTGATCGCTGGCTGGGGTCGGCGTGGACGGGCGCGCGTCAGCCGGCACCGGTGCTGGAGCCGGCGCGACGGCTGGAGGCGTGGCGCCCGTGCCAGGCGCTGCGGCCGGCGAGGCGGCCTCTGGCGCGGCGATCGGCGGCGGTTCCGCCGTGACGGGTCGCGTCTCCGCCGCTGGCACGGCAATGGCCGCAGGCGGCTCCGGCGGCGTCTGTGCGCTGCGGCCGATCGTCGTGAAGTACAGCAGCCCAGCCGCCAGCGGCACGGCAATCGCGATCAGCCAGACAAACGTGCCGGCAGTCCGCTGATCGCTGTCGACCGCCACGTGATCTTCGCCCTGCCCCGAGGCCGGGTGTCCGATGGTCACTGAGTCGCTCGGAAACTGCGCGATGAAATCCAGGATGGTCGCCTCGGGATCGAGGCCGACTTCAACCGCGTACGAGCGGACAAACGCGCGACCGAAGATGCCGCCGGGCAGCTTCGAGATGTCGTTGCGCTCGAGCGCCTCGAGGACGCCGACCGAAATCTTCGTGGCGTTCGCAATTTGGCGCAGCGTGACGCCGCGGCGCTCGCGTGCGTCGCGAAGTTTGGCGCCGAAACCACTGGACGTGCGTTCTGGGGGCATGAAACGCGCTAACCGGCTTATGTTAGGGAGTGGTATTCAGCCTGTCAAACCGTGAACGCGCGTTTTTCACAGTCTGACGCAGTTCAACCACGCGGCAGCCGGCGAGTTCTGCGCCACCGTGTGCACCCATGAACAGTTCGATGGCGGCAAACCCGGCAGCGCCGGCCCGCGCCACATCCCCGACGCGCTCGCCCGCAACCCCGCCAATGGCCAGCACAGGGATCGGCACGGCCGCGACAATCGCCCGCAGCCCCTCGACGCCGAGCCACTGCGTCCGCCCGGGCTTTGACGCAGACGAAAACACGGTACCCGCGACCAGGTAGTCGGCGCCGGCAGCCGCGGTGGTCTCGTCGACGCTATGCACGGACCGTCCGATCAGGAATCCCGGAGGGACGATCTGGCGCGCTCTCCCGATCGGCAGGGAATCGCCGCGCAGATGCACGCCGTCTGCGCCGGCGGCGATCGCCACATCCAGCCGATCGTTGACGACAAATCGAGTGGACGTCGTGCGGGTGGCCGCGCGGAGATCGGCGGCGAGGACCGCGAGGTCGGCGGCGTCCAGGTCGCGCTCGCGCAGCTGAATCAGATCGACGCCGGCGTCCACGGCGAATCGCGTCTGCGCCGCCAGGCAGGCCCGCCTCGCGCCGAATGACGCACCGGCCGCGGCGAGCCTCCGGCTATCGGTGACGAGACAGACCATCATGAGCGGTCGCGCGGCACGACGTCGGGATGACGCGCATCGACACGCTCAGGCCCGGCCGGCGCGTTCAGCGGCTGCCCGGCGAACCCGTACGCGAGATCGATGAACCCGGCGAACAGGTTGACGACGCCCAGCCCGCTCACAGCGCCGCGCACGAAGTTATTCGTGAGGAACGTGCGCAGCGACGGCCACGTCAGCGCGAAGTAATTGTGTTCCCAGAACGCGGGCCACCACGGCATCACGATGAGCAGCAGACCGACCTGCACGAAAAAGACGACGTAGAGAAACCGGCGGAACAGCGTCAGCTCCCCGCTTGCACTTTGGTGAGCCGGTCGATGCGCTCTTCGACGTCACGGTACGACCCGGCCTCGGACTGGAGTTCCATGCACACGGCCAGCGCGCGCGCCCCCTCGCCCACTTTTTCGAGCGCCTCGGCCAGCTCGTAGAGAAGCTGGTGCGATTCGTCGCTGGTCGGCGCCGTCGCCTGCGTCGCGCGTTCGAGCCACTCGAGCGACTGCGGCATCATGTCGCGGTCGCGATACAGGCGGGCGATCAGCCGCGACGTGCCGAACCTGAGCTTCGGCGCCCGCGACGCTTTCTCCAGCGCCTGGAGGCAGCCGTCGATGTCACCGGCCGCGCGCAGCGCGAGCCCGCGCTTGTATTCTTTCTCCGCGTCGTCCAGCCCGGAACGTTTGGAAGCCAGCTCGCGCATGGCGCCGAACACGCCATCCAGATCGGTCTCGGTCGGCGCAGGACGCGCCGGCGCGCCCGACGGCCTGATGTCGTCGAGCACGATGCTGAGGTCCTCTTCCGCATCGGCGGATCTGACAGGCGCGACGGGCGTGGCGGGCACGTGCACGTCGAAGTCGCCGAGGATGCTGTCGAGATCGATGGCGTTGGCGCTCATCGCGAAGTGATGATCCTCGCTGACGCGGCGCGGGATCGGCTTCAACGGCGCCTTCTTCACCGGTTCGTCCGCGACGGCCGCCGCGGCGAGCAGTTCTTCGATGACCGCGGGATCGGGTTCAGGAATCTCTTCCGGCGGCAGCTCGTCGAACAGCGATCCGCCGCCCGACAGGTCGGTGCTGGTGAACGGCGACTCGCCACTCAGCCTCGACGCGATCAGGCCGTCCGGGTCGGGTTCACCGAGCAGGACCAGCGTTCGGCGAAAGCGCTCGATGTTGGATTTTTCCCACGGTTCGCGCGCCACGAGGTCTTCGGCGATGAACCGCGCCTCGGTTGCCGCGCCCGCTTCGATGTAGGCGTCGGCCAGCTGCGCCTGCGCGCTGTACATCGTCGACTCGAGACCGCCGTCCACGCAGATCTCGACCAGCCGCATCAGCGCCGGAATGTGATTGGGCACGCGCGTGACGAATTCCTGCAAGACGGCGGCTGCGCCCGGCCAGTCCACATCCGCGACCGCCGCGTCTGCCGCGAGTTCCACGACGAGGAAGCCCGCTTCAGGGGTTTTCTCGGCGACGCTCCAGCCGAGCACCGCAATCTGCTCGCGGCGAGACGCATCGTCGCCGAGCAGACGCCGAACAATCGCGAGCCCTTCTTCGAACTTGTCGCCGCGGAGCTGGATGTCAGCGACCGTGAGGAGCAGTTCCGGATCGTCGCCCGCGGTTTCGGCCGTGAGATACGCGGCCGCCGTCGCGAGATCGCCTCGGGCAATGAACGTGCGGGCGAGTTGCGCGGAGAGCTCGGTGTCGAGCGGGTTGAGGCCGGCCGCCTCGCGCAACGTGTCCAGCGCCTCGTCGGTGTTCCCTGCAGCATCGAGGGCGGCCGCCAGCATGCGGAACTGCTCCACCGTGGTGGCGCACTCGCGCGCCCGCGCGTAGTCGCCGGCGGCGAAGTAGACATCCAGCAGCTTTTCCCGAATCTCGTCGTCGTCCGGGTGCAGTTTCGCGGCTTCGCGGAGCACCTCGATCGCCTCGGGCTGGCGTCCCTTGTCGGCCAGTTCGCCGGCAATCTCCTTGAGGTCACTGAGAGCGCCCCCCTTGTCACCCAGCTCGATGCGGGCGCTGGCGGCCGTCAGCCGGCCTTCGTAGTCCTCGGGGTCGAGCGAGCCGAGCCGAATCTTCGCCTGCAACGCGCCCCGCGTGTCGCCGCGCGACTTGCGCAATTCGATCAGCGTGTGCAGGTGGAAACGCGCGTCCGCGTACCGTCCCTGACTGCCGAGGATCTCGGACACCTGCACGAGCGTGTGCTCGTGATCCGGTTTGAGCTTGAGGATTTTTTTGTAGACGGCACCGGCCTTCGCGCCCGCGCCTTCGTCGTTGAGGCTGTCGGCAATCTGCCCGTACTGCGCGATCGCCTTGTCGACCTGTCCCGCGCGCGCATAGAGGTCGCCGAGTGAGTTGGCCAGGTTCCAGTCACCCGGCTGATCCTCGACGAGGCGCACGTACTCCGCGATGGCGTCCGGCAGTTTTCCCTGCCGGATCAGCTTCTCGGCGTTGCGCAGCGTGGCGGCGCGATCAATAGGCACAGAAAATTGTCGTTAGTCGTTGGTCGTGGGTCGAGGGTCGCCGTCAATCGTATCAAACAGCGTTGAGACGCGGAACGAGCGGCGATGCACGTCCGAGTAGCCGAACTTTGCGACCGCGGCGCGGTGATCGGCGGTGGCGTAGCCCTTGTGGCGGTCGAAACCGTAACGCGGGTCGCGGCCATGCAGCTCGACCATCTGGCGGTCGCGCGTCACTTTGGCGATGATCGACGCTGCCGCGATGGCCGAACAGCGCCGGTCGCCGTGCACCACCCCGCGCTGGGGCGCCGACAGGTTCGGGATGTGAAAGGCGTCCACAAGGACCATATCGGGCAAAGGAACCAGCTGCAGTACGGCCCGTTGCATCGCGCGCAGCGATGCCTGGTGGATGTTGATCAGGTCGATTTCTGATGGATCCGCCTCGCCGACGGCCCAGGCCACCGCGTCGCGGACGATCAGGTCGTACAGCTCGTCACGTTCAGCCGCCGGCACCGTCTTGGAGTCGCAGACACCGGGGATATGCCGGTCGGGATGCAGCACCACCGCCGCGGCGACGACGGGGCCGGCCAGACAGCCGCGCCCCACTTCGTCGACACCGGCGATATGGACGAACCCGGCGCGGCGCAGCGCATTCTCGAGCGTGCGCGTAGCGGGGACTCTGGACACTTCAGATTTCAGAATTCAGATTTCAGGTTTCAGATCCTGAGATCCAAATCCTCAAATCCTTAAATCCTTAGATCCTCAAATCCTAAGATTTCGAAGTGTCTTTCATCCTGGCCGCCTTGCCCTTGAGGTCGCGCAGGTAGTACAGCTTCGCGCGCCGCACCTTGGCCGAGCGCGTGATCTCCACCTTCGCGATCGCCGGCGAATGCAGCGGGAAGATACGCTCGACGCCCTGGCCGAACGACACCTTTCGCACCGTGAACGACGCGCGCGTGCCGCCACGATGCATGCCGATGACCACGCCCTCGAACACCTGAATGCGCTCTTTGTCGCCTTCGCGCACCTTGACGTGCACCTTGACCGTGTCGCCGGACTTCATCACCGGCCGGTCGGCCAATTGCGACTTCTCGATCATCTCAATCGCGCTCATGTCTCGCTCCTTTAATCTCCCGCAACATCTGCACTTCTTCGTCGTCCAAACTCGCCGCGTCCAGCAGATCCGGACGCCGATCCAGCGTGCGGCTCAGCGCCTCGCGTTTCCGCCAGCGCCGAATCTCCGCATGATTCCCCGACAGCAGCACGTCGGGCACCCGGAGCGCGTCAATCTCCGGCGGCCGCGTGTAGTGCGGATAGTCCAGTAAACCGCGACTGAACGAATCCTGCACGACCGACTGCTCGTCTCCCACCACGCCCGGTACGAACCGCGCGACCGCGTCCAGTACCACCAGCGCCGGCAGTTCTCCGCCGGTCAGCACGTAATCGCCGATCGACAGCTCCTCGGTCACTCGCTCGCGCACGCGCTCGTCAAACCCTTCGTAGCGCCCGCACAGCAGCACGATGTGCTCGAGGCCACTCAACTGCCCGGCCTTGGCCTGCGTGAAGCGCGTCCCCTGCGGCGACGTCATGATCACCGTCAGCGGCGCGCCACGTTCCGCCCGAATCGCGTCCAGCGCGCGGAAGATCGGGTCGGGCTTCAGCACCATCCCCGGTCCGCCGCCATACGGCACATCGTCCACGACGCGATGCCGGTCGGTCGTGAAATCGCGTAGGTCGTGAACCTTGACGTCCAGCGTCCCGCGTTCGATCGCGCGACCAATGATCCCCTGCGCCAGCGGCTGCTCGATCATCGCCGGGAAAATTGTGACGATGTCAAAAGTCATCAGCCCCGCGCGTTCGCTTCGATCAATCCCTCTGGCGGATCGACGATGATCCGTTTCGCCGCCGGATCAATCGCCGTGCAAATCGGCGCCACGAGCGGGATCAGCACTTCGCCGCCTTCCCCGTCCACCACGAGCCGGCTGCCCGTCAGCGTCCCCTCGACATCGCGGACGATGCCAATCGCGCGGCCGTCGCGCGTTTCGACGGCGCACCCGATCAGATCGTGCCGGTAAAACGTGTCCGGCGGCAGCGCGGCCAACCGGTCGACCGGCACCCGCAGTTCCTGGCCTGCCAGCGTATTCGCGGCATTCATCGTCCCGATGCCGGCGATCCCGATGACCGGCCGCTCGCCATGAAACCGCGCGGTGGTCACCGTCAGCGTTTCGACCGTTCCACCGCGCTCGATGAACAACTCGGCGCCCGGCTGGAATCGCTCGTCCGGAAAATCAGTCTCCGGGTTGACGATCACCTGGCCGCGAAGCCCGTGCGCGCGGGCGATCCGCCCGACGACGGCCATCTCTGCCCAGTCCATGAGCAATTCACCGGCTCTCTCGGATTTCGAGCGTCACCTGTTTCCCGTCGCGTTCCCCCGCCGAGGCCGCCAGCGTCCGCAGCGCCGCCGCCGTGCGTCCGGACCGGCCGAGGACTTTGGCGAAGTCCCGTGGCGACACGAACAACTCGATCAGCGTCACCTTCTCGTGCTGCGTCTCGGTGACGCGCACGTCATCGGGCGAGTCGGCGAGCGCCTTCGCCAGCACTTCGACGACCGCGCGCACACCAGTGCCCGAGGCCGGGCCGGCGCTCACTTCGCCTCGGTCGCCGCTGCCGCGGGAGCCGCGACCACCGGCGTCAGATGACGCTTGATCAGCGTGCGGACCGAATCAGACGGCTGCGCGCCCTTGCCGATCCAGTAGTCCACGCGGGCCTGCTGAATGTCGACCAGCGCCGGGCGCGTGCGTGGGTTGTAGTGTCCGAGGATTTCCACGAAGGAACTGTCGCGGGCGGCCCGTGAATCGGTCACGACGATGCGGAAGAACGGGCGCTTTTTGGAACCGGCGCGACGCAAACGAATGGCGACCATCTGACTCTCCTGAATAGCTTCCGGGGCTCGACCCGAACGCTTGTTTCGCTGCGCGGTCGGCAGGCCTCGCAGGCCTGCCCCACATCGAGCACCTCGGTTACCCGCGGTTGCGCAGCATCTGCATGGCCGAACGGCGCGCACCCTTGCCGCCCCCGGCCAGCCCGGCCATCCCGCCGAGCGACTTCAACATCTTCTGCATCTGCACGAACTGCTTCAGCAGACGATTCACATCTTCCACCGACGTCCCGCTGCCCTTCGCGATCCGCTTACGGCGGCTGCCGCTGATGATGTGCTGCTTACGCCGCTCTTCCGGCGTCATCGAACCGATGATCGCCTCGATGCGCGTAATCTGCTTCTCGTCCGGCTTGTTCTCCGCCAGCGCCTTGAGGTTGCCCATCCCAGGCAGCATCCCCATGATCTGTTCGAGCGGCCCCATCTTCCGGATCGTCTTGAGCTGATCCCGGAAGTCCTCGAGCGTGAAGTCGTTCGAGCGAATCTTCTCTTCGAGCCGCTCCGCGTCCGCGACGTCAATCGCCGCTTCCGCCCGCTCGATGAGCGACAGCACGTCACCCATCCCGAGCACCCGCGAAACCACGCGCTCAGGGTGGAACGGCTCCAGATCCTCGAGCCGCTCGCCGCTGCCGACAAACGCAATCGGCACGCCGACCACCGACACCACCGACAGCGCCGCACCACCGCGCGCGTCGCCGTCCATTTTCGTCAGCACCACGCCGGTGACGCCGACCTGCGCGTTGAACTCGCCCGCACTCTTGATCGCGTCCTGCCCGGTCATCGCGTCGGCGACAAAGAGCAGATCGGATGGTTCCGTCACGTTCTTGATCGCGACGAGCTCCGTCATCAGCTCGTCGTCGATGTGCAGACGGCCCGCCGTATCGACGATTACGACGTCGAACCCCAGCGTCGTCGCCTCGGCGACCGCGCCCTTTGCGCGCGTCACCGGATCCATTTCGCCGGCCGGGTCATGCACCCGGACGCCGACTTTCTCCGCGACGACGTTCAACTGCTGGATCGCGGCGGGACGCTTGACGTCCGTCGACACGAGCAGGGGATGCTTCCCCTGCTTCTTCAGCCACATTGCGAGCTTGCCCGACGTCGTCGTCTTGCCCGCGCCCTGTAACCCCAGCATCAGGATCACGCGCGGCCGCTTCGTCGTGGCCTGGAGGCCGCCCTCGGCATTGCCGAAGAGCGCCACCATCTCGTCGCGAACGATCTTGACGACTTCCTGCGACGGCCCGAGGCCGCGCAACGTGTCTCTGTTCGTGACCGCGTCCATCGCGCGGTCGCGCACGCGATCCACGAACGCCTTGACGACCTTGAAATTGACGTCGGCTTCGAGCAGTGCGAGACGAATCTCCCGCAACGCCACTTCAATGTTCTCAGGCGTCAGTCGGGACTCGCCCCGCAGCGTCTTGAAAACGTCCTGAAGTCGTGTGCTGAGGGACTCGAACATGTGCCGCTAACCCGCTCTACCGCAAACCCTTATCGTAGCGGACGGGCTTCGGCGTGTCAACCGCAGGGAGCGCGTTACTGGGCGCCGAGCTCGAGCCGGAGGGCCTTGACACGGCCGATCGCGTTCTTCAGCGCGACCGAGGCTGGGTTCATCGTCGCATCCGCGCTGACGCCGTCTTCCAGTTCACCAAATGCGCGTTCCAGGACCGCCAGGGTCGTGTCAACCTCAGCCGTCGTGACGTCGAGCGACTGGCGAACGAGATGCTCGACAAGATCGAGGCAGGCGCGCAGCAGCGGTTCCGCGCGCGGATTGGGTGAGGCCCCCCGCGACGCGGCGCGCATCCCCGCCATCAATGAATCCCGGCACGCGTGAAGTTGACCTTTGACCGTCATGGGTTGTGAAGATCCACTGTACTGCAACGCATCGAGGTCAGTCGATGAATCGGGCACGAATGGCCGGGGTTGGCACCATGCAATGGTCACGCTTGCCGAACCATTGATAGCGATGGCGCGCGACGATGGCGTAGATCCCGTCGCGGAGGGGACGCGGCACGGCGAGAAAGGCGTACGCCAACGGCCAGGGAAACGTGAGATGCCGCGCAATCCGAAGCACCGCCGTCGATCGCGTGAACACGCGCCCCTGGTCGACGAGCACGAGCGTGTCGGGCAGCGGATCCGGCGTGTCGTGGAGGTCCAGGACGCGGCGCGCCGACGGGGACTGCAACGCACCGAATTGACACCGTCCCGCCGGATCGCGAGCGATCACAAACTGCACGAACCCGTTGCACAGGTCGCACACGCCGTCGAACAGCACGAGCGATGTCATCAGACCGATGAGAGCTTGTGTCCCATCTTTTCTTTCTTGGTCTTCAGGTACCGCCGCGTGGAGTCCTGCGCCGGAATCTCGAGCGGCATCCATTCGCTGACCGAGAGTCCGTAGCCTTCAATCCCCACCAACTTGCGCGGGTTGTTGCTCAGCAGCCGCATCGAGCGCACGCCGAGCTCTCGCAGGATCTGCACGCCGATGCCGTAGTCGCGCTGATCGGCCTTGAAGCCGAGCTTCTCGTTGGCCTCGACCGTGTCCAGCCCCTGGTCTTGCAATTCATACGCGCGGATCTTGTTCGCAAGACCGATGCCGCGCCCTTCCTGGTTCAGATACAGCAGGATGCCGCGACCTTCGAGGGCGATCTTCTCCATCGCCGCATCGAGCTGCATGCCGCAATCGCACCGGATCGAGTGGAGGCCATCACCGGTCAGGCACGACGAATGCACGCGGACCATCACGTCCTTCCCGTTGCCGAGATCGCCTTTCACCAGCGCGATATGGGTCTGGTTGTCCACCTGACTCTCGAACGCATGCACCCGGAAGTCACCGTATTCCGTCGGCATCTTCGCCGACGCCGCAGCCTTCACCAGCGACTCGGTGCTCATGCGGTAGGTGATCAGATCCGCGACCGTGATCATCAGCAGGCCGTGGCGCTTTGCCACCTTCGCCAGCTGCGGCACCCGCGCCATCGTGCCGTCGTCGTTCATCACCTCGCAGATCACGCCGGCCGGATACAGACCGGCGATCCGCGCGATGTCCACGGACGCTTCGGTCTGCCCGGCGCGCACCAGCACGCCGCCGGGACGCGAGCGCAGCGGAAACATGTGGCCCGGCCGCAGCAGATCCGCCGGTTTGGTCGCCGGATCGATCGCGGTCAGCACCGTGGCGGCACGATCAGCGGCCGAGATGCCGGTGCTCGTCCGCTCTCTCGCCTCGACGGGCACGCAAAACGCGGTGTCGAACTTCGAGCTGTTCTGGCTCACCATCAGGGGGATGTCGAGCTCATCGAGCCGCTCGGGGGTCATCGACAGGCAGATCAGGCCGCGGCCGTACCGCGCCATGAAGTTGATCGCCTCCGCTGTCACCTGCTCTGCGGCGATCATCAGATCGCCCTCGTTCTCCCGGTCCGCATCGTCGACGATGATGATCATCTTGCCCGCGCGGACGGCGACAACCGCATCCTCGATGCGGGCGAACGGTGTCTTCTTTTTCGCGAGCGAGAGTGTCGGTGTGCGGGGATGGCCCTGAGCCCTCAGCCCTGAGCCCTTGTGTGTCTTCTTCAATGTGTGACTTCCCCTGGTCGCACGCCGCCGAGCGTCAGACCAGCCAGTTCCGCGGCACGGACGACGTACTTGCCGACCATGTCGCATTCAAGGTTGACGCGGTCGCGGATCTTGATCCGCCCGAGATTCGTCTGCGCCATCGTGTATGGCACGACCATGATGTCGAATCGATCCGCGCCGAGTCCGGCGACGGTGAGGCTGATACCGTCGACAGCAATCGATCCCTTGTGGACGATGAGCGGCGCGAGGTTGAGCGGAAAACTGACGGTCAGCCAGTGGAATTCGGCGTCCTGCCGCAGTTCCTCGATATGGCCGATCGCGTCGACGTGCCCCTGCACGAAATGGCCGCCGAAGCGCTGGTCAGCGCGCAGCGGCCGCTCGAGATTCAGCGCGCAGCCGCGCTTGAGCGTACCCATCGTCGTGACGCGGATCGTTTCGGGTCCGACGTCCGCATGAATCTCGTTCTGTTCGGCGAGGATCACCGTGAGGCAGACGCCGTTGACGGCGAGGCTGTCGCCGGGAGCCAGTTCCGGCGCGAGCGCCGTGCCAATGCGCAGACGGAACCCGCCGCTGGTCGGCTTGCGCTCGACCAGTTCGCCAACGCCTTCAACGAGTCCCGTGAACATATCCCTCTATCAGCACGTCAGGACCCAGCGGCATCTCGCGCCGATCGCGCAGGTCCTCCGACGAAAACTCACGTTCCGCGAGCAGCGGCAACGCACCGGCGCCGAGCATGTGCGGCGTGACGTACAAACGCACGAAATCGACCACTCCTTCATCCCACGCGGCCGCATGCACCGCGGCGCCGCCTTCGAGCAGCAACGACTCGATCTGCCGCGCGGCCAGCCGCTGCAACGCCGCGCGGAGCGTCCGGTCGGCGGCCACCTCGATCTGGGCGCCTCGGGCTTCGAGCGGCGTGCGCAATTCGGCGCACGCCGCCGCCTCCGCCATCGTCACGATGATGACAGGCCCGGCGTCGGGTGTCGAGAGGACGCGCGCGGCCGGCGGCGTTCGCAGACGACGGTCGAAGATCACGCGCGCCAGCGGGCGCTCTCGATACGCGCCGCGGGCGGTCAGCTCGGGATCGTCGCTGAGGATGGTGCCGCTGCCGACTCCGATCGCATCAACCTCCGCCCGCACGCGATGCGCGTGACGGTTGGCGGCGGCCGACGTCAGGAACGTCCGGCGGCCTGACGCGGCGGCAATGCTGCCATCGAGGCTCATCGCCGCCTTCAGCACGACGAACGGCCGCCCTTCGCGCATCAGCGTGAAGAACGGCTGGTTCAGCGTCACCGCGCGCTCAGCGGCCAGCCCGACGTCCACGGTCACGCCGTGTTCGCGCAGAAACGCAAAGCCGCGTCCGCGGACCGCCGGGTTCGGATCCTCCACGGCCGCGACGACGCGCGCGATGCGGGCGTCCACGATCCGGCTGACGCACGGTCCCGTGCGCCCCTGATGACAGCAGGGTTCGAGCGTGCAGTAGAGCGTGGCGCCGCGGGCGCGCGCACCCGCCTCTTCCAGCGCGTGGACTTCCGCATGCGGTCCGCCGGCGCGCTGATGAAAACCCTGCCCCACCACGACACCGTCGCCAGACACAATCACCGCGCCCACCAGTGGATTGGGACTCGTGCGCCCCGCGCCCCGCGCCGCGTGAAACAGCGCACGCTCCATGTAGTCGCGCTCTACCATGTTTCTTCGAACAGGCTGTCCACGTATTCGTCCGCCGAAAACGGCACGAGATCGTCGATCCCTTCGCCGACGCCAACGTACCGGATCGGCAGCTTCAGATCGTGGGCGATCGCCACTGCGACGCCGCCTTTCGCCGTGCCATCCAGCTTGGTCAGCACGATCCCGTTCACGCCGGCCACGCTCATGAATTCCCGCGCCTGCGCAACGCCGTTCTGCCCGACCGTGGCATCGAGCACGAGCAGGACCTCGTGAGGCGCGCCGGGGATCTCGCGCGCCGCGATGCGCTTGATCTTGTCGAGTTCATTCATCAGGTTGACGCGCGTGTGCAGCCGGCCGGCGGTGTCGATCAGAATCGGATCGCGGCCTTTCGCCTTGCCCGATGTGATGGCGTCGAATACGACGGCGGCCGGATCGGCGCCCTCCCGCGCGCGCACCATGTCGACGCCGGCGCGGTTGGCCCAGATCTCGAGCTGCTCGACGGCGGCGGCGCGGAATGTATCGGCTGCGCAAATCAGCGGCGTCTTGCCCTGACTCCTCAGCAGATTGGCCAGCTTACCCACGGTCGTCGTCTTGCCGGTCCCGTTGACCCCGACGATCAGAGTCACCTGCGGGTGCGCGGTGACGGCGATCGGCTGATCGACCGCAGCGAAGACGTTGCGGATCTCCTGTTTGACCAGATCGCGCAGGCTCGCCCCGTCGCGCGACTGTTTCGTGACTGCGGCGATGATGCGGGAGGTGGTGGCGACGCCGATGTCCGCCGAGATCAGTAGTTCTTCCAGTGCTTCGACGGTCTCGACGTCGACAGGCCGCGTGCGCCGTTCGGGCGTGTCGGCGGCGCGGACGATCTCGTCAAAGCGGCCGACAATTTGTCGGGTGGTGCGCGAGAGCCCCTCGCGGATACGGCCGAGCAATCCCATCCAGATGATCTTATCCGGTCTCCGCCTCCGGCCGCTGCCGGCGCAGCATCAGCACGTCGATCGCGGTGCGCACGTCGATCCGTTCGCTGAGCACTTCGGCCATCTGCGTCGTGATGGGCAACTCGATGCCGTACCGCTCGCCCAACGCGAGCGCCGCACCCGTCGTCAGCACGCCCTCGGCGACCATCTTCATCGACGCCAGAATCTCCGGCACCGAGCGGCCGCGCGCCAGTTCGATGCCGACATGGCGGTTGCGGCTCAGACTGCCGGTGCAGGTCAGCACGAGATCGCCAAGGCCGCTCAGCCCGGCCAGCGTTTCACGGCGTCCTCCGGCGGCGCACGCCAGGCGCGTCAGCTCGGCGAGCCCGCGCGTAATCAGCGCAGCCAGCGCGTTGTGCCCGAGCCCAAGACCTTCGACGACGCCCGCGGCGATCGCGATGATGTTCTTCATCGCCGCGCCAATCTCCACGCCGACCACATCGTCGCTGCCGTACAGCCGGAAATACGGCGCGCGAAACTCGTGCTGCACCAGTTCGATAGCCGCGGCATCGAGCGACGCGGCGAGAATCGCGGTCGGCAGTTGCCGCGCGACTTCACTCGCAAAGCTCGGCCCCGACAGGACGACGACGGGATGCGTCGAGCCGGCCTCTTGCGCGATCACCTCGGACATTCGCAACAGCGTTCCCGCCTCGAGCCCTTTGGTGGCGCTGACCACGACCGCATGCGGCGCCAGAAATTCTGCGGCGCCATGAATCACGCTGCGACAGCCGTGAGACGGAATCGCGGAGACCACGAGGTCGGCGTGGCGCAGCGCATCAGCCAGCGAGTGCGTCGTCGAGAGGTTGTCTGGAAACCGCACGTCGGGCAGGTAGATCGCGTTGGCGCGGCGTGCCGCCATCTCGTTCACGAGCGCGCCGTCACGCGCCCACAGGCGCACGTCGTGTCTCGCGTGGCCAAGATGCACCGCGAGCGCGGTGCCCCAGCTCCCGGCGCCCAGCACCGCAACCGTTCGCATTACGCGCCCGCCCCGAGGCGACGCTCGGTGCCCATCCTTAACCGGAGAACATTCGATCGATGCCGGAAGACAATGACGACCGCCGCGGCCGAGGCCGCGAGGACCGCGGGAGCAGGGCTTCCCAGCGCGTACGCGATGGGCGGAAGGGACATCGACGCCAGCACCGACCCGAGCGAGATATATTTCGTCGCCCAGACCGTGACTGCAAAAATGGCCAGTGCAGGTGGAAGCGCCATCGGCGTCAGCATACCGAACACGCCGCACGCGGTTGCCACGCCTTTGCCACCGCGAAACCGCAGCCAGATCGGATACACGTGCCCGACGATGGCCGCCAGACCGGCCGCCGCGGGCAGTCCGGCGCCGTCGCTCAGCCGCGCGGCGAGCCAGACACTGGCCGCGCCCTTCGCCATATCGAGTGCCGCGACCATCGCGCCCGCGGACACGCCGGACGACCGCATCACGTTGGCCGCACCGAGATTGCCGCTGCCGACCTCTCGCAGATCGGCGCCTCGCCGTCGCGCAACGATCAATGCAAACGGAATCGATCCGATCAAGTACGCGGCGATGATCACGGTGGCCGGCATTTACTTGCGCTCCGCCCATTCACGGTCGCCGGGCAGACGCAGCAGCATCAGCCGCGTCATGTTGAGCGCCGACTGCGCGGCCTGAAACTTCACCATCTCGCGGCCGCCGATGAACTGAAACGTGCGCACGCGCATTTCTTCGTCGACGATCACCGCCACGGACACCGTGCCGACAGGCTTCTCTGCCGATCCGCCGCCGGGACCGGCAATTCCGGTGATCCCGATGCCGACGTGGGTGCCCGCTCTCGAACGAATGCCCTCGGCCAGCGCCTGCGCGACCGGCTCGCTCACCGCGCCGTGCTCACGCATCAGCGCCTCCGGCACGCCGGCCAGGTCCGTTTTCGACTGGTTGCTGTAGCAGACAACGCCGCGGTCCACATATTCGGAACTGCCGGGCACGTCGGTCAACCGCGATGCGAGCAGGCCGCCGGTGCATGACTCGGCGATCGCGACCGTCATGCTCCGTTCGCGCAGGAGATCACCGACGACGGCTTCGAGCGCGCGCCCGTCGACGCTGTAGACGGACGGACCGAGCGCGGCCTGCAATTCCTGCACAGCCGCTTCGAGGACGACGTCGGCCTCCGCCTGGCTCGCCGCCTGCGCGGTCAGGTGCAACTCAATCTGTCCAAGAACCGCGAGAATCGTCGTACTGATCGGCGCCGCTTGCGCGGTCCAGCGGCCGTAGATCGGCTGCGCCTGCGCGTCGACGTCTGATTCGGCGCGCCCGGTAATCTTCAGCACACGCCGGAACAGACCGCGGCCCTGCGACGTTGGCGCGAGCCGACCGGCGATGACCGCCTCGAGCATCGGCTTCATCTCGCGCGGAGGTCCTGGCAGCAGCACCAGCGAGGTGCGTCCCTGTTCGAACCACAGCCCCGGGGCGGTCCCGTTGGGATTGGGCAGCACGTCCGCGCCGCGCGGCACCATCGCCTGACGCCGATTGATCTCCGGCATCGTCATGCCGCGCCTGGCGAAGCGCTCGCGGATGCGCTCGACGATGGTCTCGTCCACGTCGAGCGGCACGTTCAGCACACGCGCCACGGCCTCGCGCGTCATGTCGTCCTCGGTAGGACCAAGCCCGCCGGTGATCACGAGGACGTCGGCCCAGTTGAGGGCGCTTTCGATCACGCGCGTCAACTCGCCGATCTCATCCGCGACAACCGCCTTGAGACGGACGTCGTACCCGATCGTGTTCAGGCGATCCGTAATGAAGAGTGAATTCGTATCGACGCGAAACGGCGTCAGCATCTCGCTGCCGATCGCCAGGATGCAGGCTTTCATAATCGGGTAATCGGGTAATCGGGTAGTCGGGTGATTGGAGAGTTGAGTAATCGATTACGCGATTACCAGATTACCTGATTACCCAATACAGGGCGGCTCGGAGGACAAGATTCGCATAAACGGCCGCCATCGCATCGTCCGCCATCACGCCGATGCCGCCGTGCAACTGCTCGAGCCGGTTGGCCGGATATGGTTTGATGACGTCGAACACGCGGAAGATGAAGAACCCGGCGAGCGCGCCCAGCCACCCCACGGGGTTGAGAAACAGCGTGATGAGCATCCCCATCACCTCGTCGATCACCACCTGACCGGGATCGGTGCGGCCGAAGTGACGCTCCGCGACGTTCCCGCTCCACGATCCGACAATGAAGATGACGACGATCGCCACGAAATGGACCATCGCAGACGAGGGCAGCAACCACCACACCAGGAGGCCCGCGGCGGAGCCGAACGTGCCCGGGGCGACCGGCGCGTACCCCACGCCACCCACGGTGGCGATCGCAAGGCCGGCGCGCCTGATCACGCTGACGCGCGGACGACGCGCGTGCCGGCGAATCGATCGTGGAGCCCGCGATGATCGCGGGTGAATACCGCCGAGAGGAATCCGAGACCCGCCGGCACTGCGAGCACGACCCACAGCAGGGTCCGCAGAAACGCGCGGCCGAGGTCGAGCGACGCGTCCGAGTCGGATTGCACCACACGGATGCCGGCTGCCATCTTGCCGAGAGTCTGGCCACCCGCGGTGAACGCCACAAGATAGCCGCCGTTCTGCACGAATAGGAACGCGATGAGCGGTCCCTTCGGCAGCATCCAGAGGTCCTCGACCGTGAGGTAGCACAACTGCATCGTGAAGTAGACGACGACCGCGTCGATGCCCGCGAGGATCAGAACGTCGATGATCACCGCAAGGAATCTGGATCCGACGCCGGCATCCTGAGCCGCATCCGTCCGCTCCCACGCTGCTGCCGCGACAAGGTCCTCCGGCACCACCGCGGGCGCAGGTGCAGGCTCGGGAACCTCGAGCGCAAGGTCCAAGCTCGACATGCGCAGGCTCTCTGTCCGCAGGCGCGCCACTTCCGGCGTGGCACGGCGAACGGCCAGCGGTGTGCGCGGCGGCGACGCTCTGGTGATCAACGGTTCGTCGTCGGGAATCGGAGGGCCGAACAGCGGAAGTTCTTCGCGAGGCGCGATCGGCGGGGGCTCCAGCACGGCGGCCAGGGACATCGGAGCCGCGGCGAAGCGCGCCGGCTCGGGTGCACCGAAGAGTTGATCGAGATCACCGATGCTCGACAGCCGCGGCGCGGCGGGCGAAAGGCTCGGACCGTTGATCAAGGCGAGATCCACCATCGCGTTGATCGACTCCGTCTCGCGGCGTATGACGAAGTCGGGCTCGGGGGCCGGCGACGTGAATGAAAAATCGTATCCGCAATTACGGCAGCGATCGACGCGCTCGAACCCGAGGTAGCCGCACTTGGGACACTTCATGGGTTACGTCGCTCACCTTTCTCAGCCACCGGTGTGGCGCCTGGCGGCACGGGTGTCAGCGCCAGCAACTGACGCTGAATGTCAGCGCGGAGGCGATCGGCGTCAGCCTGTTGCGGATCAGTTGGCCGAACGGACTCGAGCATGATGAGGGCATCGCGCAAATGGCCCATGGTGGTCAGGGCGCGCGCCCGGATCAGCGCCATCTCACCGCGTCGAGGGAGCGCCGGCGTCGCTTCGCTCGCGACAGGCGCTGACGTGACCGTCGCCGGCTGCTCCATGCGGGTGGCGCTCCAGACCAGAGCGGCAAGCGACCGCCAGCCGGCCCGATCTTTCCAGACCTCGACACCGCCGAGTCCGACAATGGCGACGGCGAGCACAACCGCGACGGCCTTGGCCAGCGTGCCGGCGATGGAGCGTGACGTGGCGCCGGCTGCGCGAGGCGCGCGCGTCCGGCGCGAACGCTCGGACCGCGGCGACGCGGCGGGGAGCGCGGTGGCCTCGAGTCGGTTCAGGCGATCCAGCACGGCCAAGGCTTCCTCGGAAGGCGCGCCGCCGTCGAGTGCAGCCTGCAGCAGGCGGCGGGCTTCGTCAGCGTCGCCCCGCTGGAAGGCGGCGACGCCGTTCTGCAGCAATTCCTCGGACTCTCGCTGCCGTTCAGCCTGCGCGCTGCGGGCGCGGTCGATGTAGGCGCGCGCCCGCGCGTGACTCCGATCCAGAAAGAGCGCGCGGGTCCAGATGTTGATGGCGAGTTCGTACCGGGCGGCAAAATAATGGTCGAGGCCGGCGAGCAGGAGCTGCTCGATTTTCGCGTCGCGGTCCGATTCCGACGCGACATCAGCCTCCGCGCGCGACTTTTCGGTACGAAGCGGATCGGACATAGGTTGACTGTGCGGAGATCATAGCATGGTGATCTACGGAAGTACAGCGCTAGAATCGGGCCTCAATATGGTCATCGAATGCGTACCGAACGTCAGCGAAGGACGCCGCCCCGAGATCGTGGCCCGCATGGCCGATGCGATCCGGTCGGTGACGAGCGTGCGCCTGCTCGACCATTCGTCCGACGCGGCGCACAACCGCTCAGTCTTCACACTCGCGGGTGATGCCACCGGTGTGGAGCGCGCGGTGCTCGCACTGTTTGAACGCGCGGTCGAGGACATCGATCTCCGAACGCAGCGAGGCGAGCATCCCCGGCTCGGCGCCGTCGACGTCGTGCCGTTCGTGCCGATCGAAGGCGTCACGATGGCGGAGTGCGTCGCGCTGGCGAAGAAGGTCGGCGCCGAAGTGGCGGCGCGATTCCAGATCCCGGTCTACCTCTACGAAGAGGCGTCGGCTGACGCGGCGCGGAGGAATCTGGAAGACATCCGCCGCGGCGAATTCGAAGGGCTGGCTGCGAAGATGGCCACCGCCGGATGGGCGCCCGACTTTGGACCAGCGACACCCCACCCGAGCGCCGGAGCCGCGGTCATCGGCGCGCGCATGCCGCTCATCGCCTACAACATCAACCTCGCGACCGACCGCCTCGACGTCGCGAAAAAGATCGCCGCCGCGATCCGCCACAGCAGCGGCGGGTACCGGTTCGTCAAGGCGATGGGGATCCGGCTCGAGGCTCGCGGTATCGTCCAGGTGTCCATGAACCTGACCAACTACGAGAAGACGCCGATCTTCCGGGTGCTCGAAACCGTCAAGCGCGAGGCCGAACGCTACGGAGTCGCCGTACTGGAGAGCGAAATCGTCGGGCTGGTGCCGTCGGCGGCGCTGATGTCGGCGGCCGAGTTCTATCTGCAGATCAAAGGGTTCTCAGCGGAGCAGGTGCTGGAAAACAAACTGAGAACTGAGAAGTAAGAAGTAAGAACCGAGAACTGGAACCTCGGAGTTCAGACGGCTTCCGGCTCTTCATCCAGCCGTCTGGATGGCGCGATCCCGAACGCTTTCATCTTCCGATACAGGTTGCTCCGCTCCACGCCGAGCACATCCGCGGTCCGCGACATATTGCCCTGCTGTTCGGCCAGCGTTCGCAGAATCAGATCGCGTTCGAACTGATCGCGGGCTTCGTGCAGCGTCTGGCGCTCCCCAGATGACGCCGGCGGCAGGGGCCGCGTGAGACTGGTCGGGTCAAGGAAGCCCAGATCCGTCGCGGAAATGGCGTCGCCAGGCACCATGATCATCAGCCGCTCGATGACGTTGCGCAGTTCGCGCACGTTCCCCGGCCATGGGTAGTGCTGCAGCGCCGAACGTGCGCCCTGATCAAACCCTTTGACTCGGCGTCCGTACTCGCGCGCAAAGTCGGCCATGAAGTGGTCGGCGAGCAGTGGGATGTCCTCCCCCCGATCGCGCAGCGGCGGGACGAAGATCGGGATGACGTTGAGGCGGAAGTACAGATCCTCCCGGAAGCGCCCGCCGCGAATCTCGGCCTGCAGATCCTTGTTCGTCGCGGCCAACACTCGCGCGTCGACTTTGATCCGCGTCGACCCGCCCACCGCCTCCATCGTCTGCTCCTGCAGCACGCGCAGGACCTTGGCCTGCGTCTTCAGGCTCATGTCGGCGATTTCATCAAGGAAGATGGTGCCGCCATCAGCGACTTCGAACTTGCCCCGGCGGTCGGCGACCGCCCCCGTGAAGGCGCCGCGCACGTGGCCGAACAGCTCGCTCTCGATCAGCTCCTCGGGAATCGCGGCGCAGTTGACCTCGACGAAAGTCGCGGCGCGGCGGCGGCTCAGGGCGTGGATCGTTCGTGCGACCAGTTCCTTGCCGGTCCCGTTCTCGCCATAGATCAGCACGCGGCCGTTGGTCGGCGCGGCCATGGCCACCTGCTCGCGCAGCTGCCGCATCGCGTAGCTCTCGCCGACCATCGTCTGATGACGATCGACTCTGGCGCGCAGCGCGCGATTCTCGGCCTCGAGACGCCGCTGGTGCAGGGCGTTGCGGATGACGAGGACCGTTTTCTCGAGCGATAGCGGTTTCTCGACGAAGTCGAACGCGCCCATCTTGATCGCGCGCACAGCCGACTCGATGTTGCCGTGGCCGGAGATCAGCACGACCTGCGCGTCCACCTGCCGCTCCCGCAGGCGCGCCAGCGTCGCCAGACCGTCCATGCCGGGCAGCCAGACATCGAGCACGATCAGGTCGAACGCCGCGCGCGTCACGCGATCGAGGCAGTCCTCGCCGCTCGGTACGGCGTCAACGCTATAGCCTTCGTCGCGCAGCACCCCGCTCAGCGAGGTCCGGACGCCGGGCTCGTCGTCCACGATCAGGATGGTGGGCTTCATGACGTCCGCCACGAACCGGAAAAAACAGGGGAGAGCGCAAAGATCGCTGAGCACCAATGTCTTGGCGTTCTCCGCGTGCTCCGCGGTTTTTTCTTCATCAACACGGTAACTCGATAGTAAACCGTGTCCCCTTCGGCGTGTTATCGCCGACATCGATGCTGCCCCCGTGCTCGGCGATGATGCGGCGGACGATGGCCAGGCCGAGGCCGCTGCCCCGCCGTTTCGTCGAGTAGTACGGCAGAAACAGCTTCTCGCGCTCGCTCGCCGGGATTCCCGGGCCGTCGTCGGCGACAAACACGCGCACGACGCTGTTGGCCGCGTCGAGCTGGGTTTCGACGACGATCTGGCCGCGGCGTTCCATGGCTTCGATCGCGTTATCCATCAAGTTGATGATCACGCGGCGAATCTGCTCGGCGTCGAGCCGGACCAGCGGCGCACCCGGGGCAAAGCGCTGATCGATGCGCACGTCGGTGAAGATGCCGTTGTAGAGCGCGACGGTGTCGGTAATCAGCTGCGCGAGATCGGTCGGCACCGTTCGCGGCGACGGCATCCGCGCGAACTGCGAGAACTCGTCGACCAGTCCCTTCAGCGACTCGACTTCGCCGACGATCGTCTGCGTGCACTCGTCAACGAGCGCCTTGGCCTGCGGGGGCGCGCCGGCAAAGTGACGCCGGAGCCGTTCCGCCGACAGTTGGATCGGCGTCAGCGGATTCTTGATCTCGTGCGCCAACCGACGCGCCACCTCGCGCCACGCCGCCACTTTCTGCGCACGGATGAGCGGCGTGACATCATCGAGCACCAGCACGACGCCCTCCGGGGCGCCGCTGTCGCCGACGAGTGCCGTGGCCACCGCCGCCAGATGCAGTTCCTGCCCTTCGCGCGCCAGCGCGATCTCGTGCGCGGGCGACTCCCCGCGGTTCTGTCCACCCGCGCCGGCCAGCAGCGCGCCCAGCGGCTGGAGGTCCGCACGATCGAAGACGGCCAGCGCCGGCTGCCCGACGATCTGCCGATCGAGGCTGAGCAGCCGCGCCGCCGCGGTGTTGATCGTCGTGATCGCGCCGGAGGCGTCCACAGACACCACGCCGGTCGCAATGCGCTCCAGAATGGTTTCGATGTAACGGCGCCTCCCTTCGACTTCCCCGTGCTTGCGTTCGAGCTGAATCGTGCCGCGATCGACCTTCCGGCGTCCCGCGGCCAGCTCCTTCGCCATCGCGTTGAACGCTTCCACCAGCGATCCGAACTCGTCGTTACTTTGTGGCTCGACGCGTTGATCCAGGCGGCCCGCGCCGATCTCGCGCGCGGCCGCCGCGAGCAGGAGCACGGGACGCGTAATGCGCTTCGCGAGGTACGAGCCCATCCAGGTGGCCCCGAACAGAATCAGCAGCGTCACCATGAAGAAGAACGACAGATAGAGGCCGGTCAGAGGCCGCTTCAGCACGCGCAGCTGGTTGTAGTCCTCGAACGCCTTCGTCATGCGCCGTGAGCGCGCGGCAAGATCGCCCGTCAGATACGCGGTCGCGACGACGACCCCGGACGGCTTGCCGTCCTTCGTGCGGATGAGGGCGGCCGCGTGCAGCAGATCGCCCGCCGCTCCGAGCGTCTCGATGGATTTCGTTTCCGCCGCTCCCGCGAGCGCCTGCGCCGCCAGGCGATCCGCCGCCGCGCGGCTGTGCCCGCTGGCCAGCGCGGGCGCGGCGACGTCGATCACCGGCTCCAGACTCGACAGCGAGCCCACGGACGGCACGACCCGGTAGACCTCCACCATCTGCACACGCTGCAGGGTGACGTCGGGCGCCAGCAGATCCCGGATCGGCCGCACGTCCGCGTTCGTCAGGTCAACGCCGCTGAGCGTGCGCGCAAGACGGCTGGCATGATCGCTCGCCAGCATCTGCTGCTCCCGGTAGTAGTCGCTCGCAATCTGATTGGCCGACGTCAGGATGTCGGCCATCGGCGCGTTGAACCAGCGGTCGATGTTGGTGCGAATCAATTCGCTGCCGACGATCAGCACGAGCACGGACGGCACGAGCGTCATGCCGAGCAGCAGCGCCACGAGCTTCGCGCGAAATCGCGCGAAGGGCAGCGCTTTCCGCCGCTCCACGATCAGCTTGACGATGTTGCGCGCCAGGACGAAGCCGAGCGCCGCCAGCATCGTCAGGTCGGCGGCCGACAAGGCGTAGAGCACGAACTCGCTGAGGAAGTCGGGGGAGAACTGCGAGGTGCCGTTGGCGATCACCAGCAAGGCGACGAGGACGACCAGCAGCACGCCGATGCCGGCGAGGATCAGCCGCGGGTTGTCACGGAACGGTCGACGGGACGACTCCGGCGCGCGGGCCGGCTCGCTCGTGCGTCTAGGCGTGATTGACGTGACGGTTGCCGGCATACGCCCTCAGCCCTGTCACTGGATAAACGTGAACTTCGCCTGACCAAACACCGTGCCACCCCAGGGCCAGAAAAACCATGCGTTGTGCGGCCGCGTGTGGGCGCGGACGCGAACATAGTACTCGCCGTTGTTCTCGAGCGAGGAGGTCGCCGACAGCGGAATGCGCTCGAAGTGCGTCATCCACGCGCGCACGGCGTTGGAATCCTCTGTCGGCCGCGCGTCCTCGACGCGGCCGTCGACGGTGCGCGACATCTGGTAGCGCCGAGTCAGGTTGTCGAACCGAACGACCGCCGTAATCGTGACGGAGGCAACCGTGCGATCGATGAGCGTCGAGCCGCGCCGCAAGTCGACTTCGTACGAGAACGTCGTCGACAGCCCGCTCTGAATCGCGTCGCGCACTTCCGCGGTGTATCCGTCGCTCAGATCGAACGACACGACGACCTGGCCGTCGCGCGCGATCGGCGTCACCGTCAGATCGGGATCGACGCCTGCCGCGCGCAACACTCCCGCCAACACCAGGATCGCCACGAAGACACGAAGACACGAAGAAAGCCAAGACTTTCTCTTCTTCCTGCCTTTGTGCCTTCGTGGCAAGGATCCGGTGTTCATTCCTTGGGGTTCAGCAACTGCTTGAGTTCATCCGCGAACTCGTTGATGTCCCGGAAATGGCGATAGACCGACGCGAACCTGACGTACGCGACCTTGTCGAGCTTCTTGAGTTCTTCCATCACGAACGAACCGACGTCAGCTGTCGCGATCTCTTTTTCCGGGCG
>JAYVMG010000142.1:0-1710 GCA_043759095.1 Acidobacteriota bacterium
GAGTTCGTCTACAGCTTCTTCGGCGCGATCAAGATCGGCGCGGTGCCGGTGCCCTTGAACACGCTGTGGAAGCCCGCGGATTACCAGTATGTGATTCGCGACTCGCGTGCCAGCGTGCTGATCGTCAGCGCCGAACTGCTGGGCAAGATCGACAGCATCCCCGCCGCGGATCGCCAATCGCTCCGTCACATCATCGTCGCCGGCGCCGGTGGGGAAGAAACCAGGACGCACCCGTCCTTCGCGCTGTTCGAGTCGCAGGGGTCACCCGACCTCGAGGCGGAGCCGACCAGCCGCGACGCGCCGGCGTTCTGGCTCTACTCGTCAGGCAGCACGGGCGTGCCGAAGGGATGCGTGCATCTGCAGCACGACATGGTGGTATGCGCGGAGCTGTTCGGCAAGGGCGTGCTCGGCATCCGCGCCGAGGATCGGTGTTACAGCGTCGCGAAACTGTTTTTTGCGTACGGCCTCGGCAACGCGCTGTATTTTCCGTTCTCGGTCGGTGCGACGACGATTCTGTGGCCCGGGGCGCCGGCGCCGGAGCACGTCTACGCTGTCATCGAGAAACACCGGCCGACCCTGTTCTTCTCGGTGCCGACCGGCTACGGGATGTTGCTCGCCCACGGCAGTGGCGCTCGTGGCGCGGACCTTCAGGTCTGCGATTTCAATCTCTCGACGATCCGCCTTGCGGTGTCGGCGGGAGAGGCTCTGCCGTCTGCGTTGTACGATCGGTTCAAGAAGCGTTTCGGCATCGACATCATCGATGGCATCGGATCGACCGAGACGCTGCACATGTTCATCTCGAATCGCCCTGATGCCCTTCGTCCGGGATCGAGCGGCCTGCTCGTGCGCGGCTACGAGGCGCGCCTGCTGAGCGACGAGCGTGAGAGCGTCCTGCCTGGCGAGATCGGCAATCTCTGGATCCGCGGCGACTCGGTTTGCGCGGGCTACTGGAATCAGCACGAGAAGACCAAGAATACGATCGAGGGGCACTGGATCAGCACCGGCGACAAGTACTCGCAGGACGTGGACGGGTTCTACTGGTACGCGGGACGAACCGACGACATGCTGAAAGTCGGCGGACTGTGGGTCAGTCCGGTCGAAGTCGAGAGCGCGCTCGTCGCCCACGACGCCGTCCGCGAGTGCGGCGTCGTCGGGCGCGAAGATCACGACGGTCTGGTGAAGCCGATGGCGTTCGTCGTGCTGAGAGATAGCTTGACGGGATCGCTGGTGCTGGCCGACGAGCTACAGCAGTTCGCCCGCGCGCGCCTCGCGGAGTACAAACGGCCGCGGTGGGTCGAGTTCGTCGCGGAGCTGCCGAAGACCGCGACCGGCAAGATCCAGCGTTTCCGGATGCGTGAGCGCTAGCCGGCTACTTCGCCGACCATCACGTCGGTCTCTCCGACGAAATAATTCGGCACGTCGCCGAGCACCTGACCCATGCGCGGATCCTGCATGCACTGCTGGACCGCGGCCGGTGACTCGAAGTAGGCGCTGAAGACGTACTGATACGGCGCGGACTCTATCACGTGCGTGTCAGGCTGCGCCGCATGACGCGGCTCGCTATCTTCCGCTAGGAGTTCCTGAGCCCGGCGATCAGGTAGTCGGCGAAGCGATCCGCGATCTCCTGCGAGGTGGCGGGACCGTCGGGGTTGAACCAGCGCGGGATCCAGTTCACGGCGCCGAGCAGCGCGAACGCGAGGAACTTCGGAT
>JAYVMG010000143.1:0-12214 GCA_043759095.1 Acidobacteriota bacterium
ACCGGCGCGTCGGTCGCCGTCTTGCGGGAAGATCTCGCGGTCCTGCCGACCATCACGGGCCGAATCAACGACATCACGCGACTGAGCCCGCAGTACGGCGGCCAGGGCACGTTCGCGGGCCAGGACAACCGCGCGAACAACATCACGGTGGACGGCTCCTATTTCAACAACTCCTTCGGCCTCGGCGGCCAGCCTGGCGACCGCACGGGCGTCGCGCCCATCTCGCTCGAAGCGATTGAGCAGGTGCAAGTGAGTGTCGCGCCGTATGACGTGCGCCAGGGCAACTTCGTCGGCGCCGGCGTCAATACGGTTACGCGCAGCGGAACGAACTCGCTCAGGGCGTCGGTGTACCGGCGCATGCGCAACGAGTCGTTCGTTGGCAAGGAGGCGGCCGGCCTCACATTCAACCCCGGAACCTTCACCACCTATAACACCGGCTTCTGGGCCGGCGGCCCGATCGTCCAGAACAAGCTGTTCGCGTTCGGCAGCTGGGAAAAGCAGGACGACTCGCGGCCGCTGACGACGTTCACGTCAAATCCCGGAGGCGCGACGGTGGGCGGCAACACGACGCGCGTCCTGTCGTCGGATCTCACCGCGCTCAGCTCGTTCCTGTCGTCGAAGTTCAGCTACAACACGGGTCCGTTCGACGGCATCACCAAGCAGACCCCGGGCAAGCCGTTCCTGGTCAAGGGCGACTACAACGTCAATAACTCGAACAAGATCACATTCCGGTACAACCAGCTCGCTTCGAGCACCGATGTGGCGCAGTCCGGCTCCGGCTCGCTGGGCCTGGGACGGCCGACCTTCAGCACGAACTTTTTGAGCTTCCAGAATTCGAACTACCAGATTCTCGAGAACATCAACTCGGGCATCGGGGAGTGGAACTGGGTGATCGGCAGCAACAAGTCAAACAGCTTGATCGCCGGCTACACGCATCAGAACGAGGACCGCGCCCAGATCGGCCTGTTCCCGTTCGTCACGATCCTTGACGGCTCTGGTGTCGGCTATACGTCGTTCGGTTCGGAGCCGTTCACGCCGTTCAATCTCCTCCGCTACAACACGTTCCAGGCCCAGGACAACTTTACGTGGTTCAGCAAGAATCACTCGATTACGGTGGGCGGGAGCGTGGAGAAGTACCACTCCGACAACTCGTTCTACTTTGGCGTCCAGAGCGCGTATACCTACAACACCCTGGCCGATTTCTACGCGGACGCCAATGGCTTCCTGGCCAATCCGAACCGGACCGCCGCGCCCAATACCTTGCGACGCTTCGAGGTAAAAAGCTCGCTCGTCCCAGGTGAAACGATTCCGCCGATTCAGCCCCTCGACGTCGTGTACGCGAGCGGCTACATCCAGGACGAGTGGCGGCCGCAGACCAACATCACCGTCACGGCCGGCGTCCGAATGGACGTCGCGAGGTTCGGCAACACGGCGTTTCCCAACGCGAATGCTGACGCGCTGTCCTTCCGGGACGATGCGGGCGCGGCGGTGAAGTACTCGACCGGAAAGTTGCCGGATGCGACTCCGCTGTTTTCGCCGAGGCTCGGCTTCAACTGGGACGTGAACAAGGACCAGAAAACCCAGGTGCGCGGCGGCACGGGCGTCTTCACCGGCAAGCCGCCGTACGTGTGGATTTCAAACCAGATTGGCAACACGGGCGCCCTCGCGGCGTTCATCCAGACCGACAACACCACCGCATACCCGTTCAATCCCAGTCCGGACAAGTACAAGCCCGTTGCCACCGGCGCGTTGGCAACCAGCTACGAGTTGGACGTCACGGATCCGACCTTCAAGTTCCCGCAGACGTGGCGCACCAATATCGGAGTAGACCGCCGGCTGCCGGGGGGCCTGGTGGCCACGGGCGAGTTCATCTACAACCGCGACATCAACGACCCGTTCTACATCAACGCCAACCTGCCGGCGGCTGAAGGCAACTTCGTCGGCGTGGACAACCGTCCACGGTGGGCCGCGACGACTCCAGGGGCAGCGCTGGCTCCGGGGATCACCGTCGCGCTGCCGTCGTGCGCAGCCGCGGGACAAGTGGGACCGTGCTCCACCAGACTCAACAACGCGGTTGGCAATCAGGTGACCCAGGCGTACGTGATCAAGAACACGAACAAGAATCGTTCGTGGAACTTCGCGGCAAGCCTCGCGAAGCCGATGAGCAACGGTCTCAGCGTCAAGGGCGCCTACAGCTACGGCGTGTCACGCAGCGTCGTCGAACCCGGTTCCACCGCCGGCTCGTCGTTCGCCGCCAACCCGGTCCCGTCGGATCCAAACAACGCTCCGCTGGCGTACTCCACCAACTCGCCGGGGCACCGCGTGTTTATCGCCGCGTCGTACACGAAGCAGTACTTCGGCTTTGGTGCGACCTCGGTCGGAGTGTTCTGGGATGCCCACACGAACGGTAACACCAGCTACACGTTCGCCGGCGACGCCAACGGCGATACGGCGTCCGGTAACGACCTGATCTACATCCCGCGCGACACGTCGGAGATGAACTTCGTGCCGTTCACCGCGGGCGGCAAGACGTTCGCCGCCGCGGATCAGGCCGCCGCCTTCGAGCAGTACATCCAGGCCGACAACTACCTCAGCTCGCGCCGCGGTCAGTACGCGGAGCGCGGCGCCGTGTTCCTGCCGTTTGTCAACAGAACCGATCTGAGCCTCACCCAGGACATCTTCCACAGCATCGCTGGCCGCCGGCACTCCGGCAGTATCCGGCTGGACATCACCAACTTCGGCAATCTGCTCAACCACAACTGGGGCGTCGGGCAGCGAATCGTCAACAGCCAGATCCTGACCAACGGCGTCGCTGATGCTGCCGGGAAACTGTCCTATCGCATGCAGCTGCTCAACGGCAACCTGATCACGACGCCGCTGCAGACCACGGCCGGCACCGCGGACGTGTATGTGATGATGCTCAGCTTCCGCTACACGTTTCAGTAAGCCGCAGACGGAACTCAGAAGTTAGAACTGAGAAGTCAGAACTTGGGCCGGCGCGAGAAATCGCGCCGGCCTTTTTTATTTGCCAAGCGAGAGGAGGTTCGCCAGCAGACGGTAGGCGCCAGGCACGCCGTACGGCAGCTGGCGATGAAACGCGTAGGCGAAGTATGTGTAGCGCCCCTTGCCGTAGGTCGCCATGACCCAGCCGCCCCGCTGCGGCGCCTGACCCTGGTCGTGGGTGGAGATCATTGGCGTGTAGGCGGCATCCCACTCGGTGAAGAACTTCGACCCGCGCTGCTCAACCCATCCGTCGAAGTCAGCCTTCACGATCCGGTTCGGCATCGTGAACACCGGATGCGACGGGGCGAGAATCTCCACCGGCGAGTCCTCCTCGGACACTTCCTCCGCCCGCGCCGGCAACTGCGCGGGGTACGGTGCGTACGTCGACGGCACGAACTCCTGCGTGTTGTAGAGCACGATCAGGTTGCCGCCCTGCTGCACGTAGTCGAGCAGCCGCCGGTTGTACGTCTTCAGGTCCTCTCGCACAGCGTACGCGCGCGTGCCCGTCATGATCGCGTCGAACCCACGCAGATCTCCTGTCGCCAGATCCTGCTCGCCAAGCAGCGTTACGGAAGCGCCGAGCTGCGCAATGCCCGCCGGCACCTCGTCGCCGATCCCCATGACGTACCCGACCTTCAACCCAGGCGCGATCTGTACGTCCACGCCGCGGACCGCGGTCGTCGCCGGATGATAGAGGTACCGCGTCTCGAGATCGCGATGCTCGATGACGTCGTAGCCTTCCGTGTAGGCGCGGCCGCCGACGGTCGCGACAGCCTCGATCCGGTAGTCGCGGTTTTCGAGCGACGCCATCGCGACGCTGAATCGGAAGGTGATGCGCTCGCCCTCACGCGCGAACGTGAACGGCGTGTCCGCCGGCGTTGCCGTCCAGCCCGCGGGCAGCCGGAGCGCGAGGCGGCCGGTGCTGCCGCCCTGGACGTTGTTCAGCAACTCGACGCGGACATCCACGCGAGTGCCCGCCGGCGCGATCGGCGACGCCGTGGATACGACCGACACCCGCGGCGTGACATTGACCGCCACTGCCGGCACGATCATCAGCTCGCGCAGCTCGTCGCCGTACGGCAGGTGCGGCTCCCGGCGACGGACGGTCGCGCGAATCTCCACCGGCACGCCAGCGACGCGATAGCGGGCGATCGCTGACACCGCAGGCTCAGACGCGGGTCGACCGAATTGAGAGGCGTCGCGCATCGAATAGCGCGGGTCGGCGATGGACGCCCGCTCGAAATACGGACGGCTGAGCGATGCATCCGCCGGCACGGTGAACGTCAGCGACTGCCGCCTGATCTCGTTGGCGCCCAGTCTCGAGTCGCCGATCGCGATCCCCGTCGTCTGCCAGCCTGGACCTGCTGCGAGCGCAAGGTTGATCTCTTCGATGGCGACAGCGCCCCTGTTGATCAGCGACGTCTCGACGGACACCTGCTGACCTGGCACGACGGGGCCGGCCGCGGGCGCGATGGCCTGAAAATCGATCCCGAGCGCAGTGTTAATCGCGTCCATGAACTGCTGTTCCTTCACCTGCAGAAAGAACACGGCGTCTGGTTCCGTACGCAGCGCGTCGATCGCCGTTCGCGTGGCCGCCAGCCCCCGCGTCAGCGCCGGCACGCACGCCGACGGATGCTGCATCGTGAACGCAGCCACGGCCGCGCGCACTTCAGCGTCGATGGCCGAGAGCCGCGCGGCGGCCCCCGGCGGCGCGGAGCGGCGAATCGTGCTGAACAGGCCCGGGATCGACGCGTCGATCCCGTCGAAGAACGTGCGTTCACGGAGACCAACCCGAAGTCCGGGTCCGTCCCCGTCTGCGACGGCAGCGAGTCGCTTGTAGTACGCGATCGACGGCCCTGCCTGCGCGTTCACGCGGCCGCCGTTCTGCGATCGCTGAAACGCGAGGCCGAAACGCGAGAACGTCTGATACGACTCACCAAGCCACGCGCTGTACTCGCCGGTGTCGATCCGGAGCGTCCAGTCCTCGTCTTCGCGAACGCCGCCCATGTAGAGCTTCAGCGGCTGCCAGGCGCGCAACCCGTCGCGGATCTGCTCCGGGAAGACGCTGGGATCACCGGCGACACGATACGCCTCCTGTGTGAGGATTCCCGCCGCCTCATGGTTTCCGTGGCCGTCGCGCGCGTTGCCTTGAAAACGCGCGATCAGCACCAGGGGGCGATCCATCCGAATCACGCGCACGACGTCCCGCAGCACGTTCTCGCGCCCCCACGTCACCAGCGCTTCCTCGAGGCGCTTCGAGAACCCATAGTCGATCATGGTCGTGAAGTACTGGTGATCCAGGCCATAGTACTGGCCCGCCCTCAACAGCTCCTCTGTTCGAATCAGCCCGACGGCGTCGAACAGTTCAGGCCCGATCGCGTTGTCCCCCGACTCGCCGCGGTTCAACGTCAGCAGCGACACACGCGCGCCCTGTCCGCGGCTCAACTGCGCCAGCATCCCACCCTGCTCATCGTCTGGGTGCGCCGTGGTGTGCATGGCGCTCGCGATGGTCTGCAGCTTCTGCAACCGCTGCCATGTGCCGGCCGCACCCTTGTCCTGCGGTAACGGCTCGGGCCCCGCTATCAGGGTCAGCGAAAGCATGGCAGCGAGACACGACGTTAAACGCAGAACACGCAGAACTCGCGAAAAGACGTTTCGTTGGTCGTGAGCCGTGGCGGTGTCAGCCATCGAGGCGGATTATACTTTCCGCGCGTGCCGCCCATCGATCTCCTCACCGTCGGCGAAGCGTTCCAGGATCTGATCTTCGCCGGGCTGCCGCGCCTGCCGCGGGACGGCGAGGAACTGCGGACGCCGCAGTTCGTGTCGACGATCGGCGGCGGGGCTGTCATCACGGCGATTTCGGCCTCGCGGCTTGGGCTGCGGACGGCAATCGTCAGCGCCCTCAGCCGCGACGCGTCGGCGGCCCTGCGCCTGGACGGCGTGCGGGTGCTGAACGTGAAACGCGCGAGCGAGACAACGGCCGTGACGGTGTCGCTGTCAACGACACGCGACCGCACCTTCGTCACGTTCAACGGTGTGAACGATCGGCTCGAGGAGCGACTGCCGGCCGCGATCGCGGGCCAGCGCGCGCGTCACATCCATTTCGCCTTCGCGCCAGGTAACTGCGCGCGCTGGACGCGAATCGTCTCGAACCTCCGCGCGCGCGGCGTGACCTCATCCTGGGATTTCGGTTGGAATCCGCGGTTGCAATCGACCAGCGGATTTGGCGCGCTGCTGCACGCGCCGGACTACATCTTCGTCAACGAGGCGGAAGCCGCGCTGTATGCCGGCGGTCGTCGCGGCGCCGCCGCGTCCGCATACTGGCGTCGATCGACACGAAATACGGTGATCAAGTTAGGATCGAAGGGCAGCCGCTGGATCGGCGGTGGGACAGACGGAGTGGATGAGGCCGCACCCGCGCCGCGCGTGCGCGTCGTGGACACCACCGGCGCAGGCGACGCGTTCAACGGCGGCTTCCTGTTCGCGCTGCTTCGCGGACGATCGCCTCTCGAGTGCCTGCGCGTCGGCAATTTCGTCGGCGCGCAGTCCACGCGCGCTCTGGGTGGCATCGCCGCGTTACCCAGCAGCCCGGCCAACCCGACCAGACCCACCAGACTTACCGGCCCCACCCGACCTACCCGACCTACCAGCCCTACGCATCCCCTGGGCCCCCGCCCATGAAGATCGCCGTCATCGGTGGCGCCGGCGTCCGCACTCCGCTGCTTGTCGGCGGGCTGACCACCTCCGATTTGCCCATCGAGCAGATCGCGCTGTACGACGTCGACCGGCCCCGACTGGCCGACATCGGTGCGGTGGCCGACGGAGTACGTTTTTTACTACGACCAGCCGGCGCGCGCCTTCGACAACGTGCGCCGAGCGGGCCAGGGCCGCGGACAGGTGATCGACGGGCTGACGCGCGCGCTGTTCGACAGCCTCGATGAGCCGGGCGGCGACGTGGTCGCGCGATATAAGACGTATCTCAGCGCGCGAAGCGCGGGCTACATGCAGATCGAGTCAGGCAGCGGCGCGCTCACCGCGCCGGCCCAGGCCACCGGACTCAGTGCTTCCTCACCATTCCGTTCATGGTGACGGCCGTGAGATGGCTGATTCAGGTGCAGATCCTGCTGCAGTTCATCTGGCAGTGCGGCGCGGTCATCTTGCTGCGCCGCTACCGCCCGGACGCGCCCAAGCCGTTCCGCATGTGGCTGTACCCGCTGCCGGCGCTGATCTCGCTGGCGATGTGGATCGACATCTTCCTGTCGGCGCCTGCAGCGGGGATGCTGTTCTCAGCAGCGTTTTCGACGGCGGCGGTGGCTGCGTATATTGTCTTCGAAAAGAAAAACGGCCGCCCCTTTTCAGGAGCGGCCGTCTGAACGTTCAAGTCTTAACTTTTAACTTTCTAGTTTTCAGTTTTGACTTTAGTTTGTTGCCCCGCCGGCCTTCCGCATGCCGTCGGTGACGATGCCGACCTTTTCGACGCCGGCGCCCTTGGCTGCGTCGATGACCGCGACGATTTCGCGATAACGAAGCGAGCCCTCGGCAATGAGGAACATCGTCTTGTCCTTGCGCTGTTCGTAGATGCCGCGAAGTCTGGTCTCGAGTTCGCCGAGCGTGACGTCCTGCTTGTTCACCGAGATCTTCTTGTCAGCCGAGTAGGTGATCACGATTTGGCTGATGTCCGGTGTGATGTCGGTGGTCTTCTTGCTTTCCGCAGGAAGGTTGATGTCGACGCCCTTCTGCGTGAGTGGGAGGGCCGCCATGAAGATGACCAGGAGCACGAGCAGCACGTCGATAAGCGGCGTGACGTTCATGTCCGAGCTGGCGTGCGGAATCTCTGATGTGACGACCTTATCCGCGCCGAGGTGGTGATGCGCGTGTGCCATTACTTCGCTCCCGCCGTGTCGGCGTTCTTGTTGCGTTCGGTGATGAGGCCGATGTCTTCAATCCCCGCCTGCCGGAGCTGATCCATCGCCGCCATCACCGCGCCGTACTCGACCTCTTCGTCTGCCTTGATGAGAACAACCTTGTCTTTGGTGTTTTCGAGCAGTTCGCTGACTTTGGTCGCCAGTTCGCCTTCCTGAATCTGTTTCGCGTTCAGGTAGAGCGACTTGTCTTTGGAGATCGCGATGATCGTCTGACCCTGCACTTCAGGCTTGTCGACCGTGTTCGTGGCGGTTGGCAACTTAAGAACGACGCCCTGCTGCAACATGGGCGCGATGAGCATCATGATGATGAGCAGCACCAGCATGACGTCGACAAGCGGCGTCACGTTGATGTCGGATTTGACTCCGCCCTTGGCGCCGCCAAGATCCATTGACATGGCTATATCTCCCCTGGAATTGCAGACTTCAGATGGCAGACTCCAGATTGCGTTTCGTCTTGAATCTGCAATCTCAACGTTCTCTTACGCCGTCTTCTTGATGAAGTAGTCCACGAGTTCCGACGAGGAGTTGTCCATCTCCACGTTGAAGTACTCGATCCGGCCGCTGAGGTAGTTGTAGAACCACACCGCGGGGATGGCGACGACGAGGCCGAGCGCGGTCTCGACAAGCGCTTCCGAAATACCGACCGAGACGGCGCCGATGCCGGCCGAGCCGCTCGCGCCGATGCCCTGGAACGCGTTGATGACACCGATGACCGTGCCGAGCAGACCCACGAACGGGGCCGTCGAACCGATCGTCGCGAGCGCCGATACGCCCTTCTTGAGGTCCGACGCCGTCAGGGCCGATGCGCGCTGAATCGAGCGGCGCACGGTGTCCATCAGGTCTTCACGCGTGAGGCTGCTGCCGCTCTCCTGCTGGAACTGATATTCCTGCAGACCGGCGAGCACGACCTTCGCGAGGTGGCTGTAGCGGTAGTTCTTCGAGGACGACAGCGCGATCGCGTCCTTGAGGCGGCCTTCCTTGAGGTGCTTGGCCACCTGCGGCGCATACATCTTCGACTGCTTACGCGCCTGCGTGTAAGTGAAAATGCGCTCGATTGCCACACCGAACGACCACATCGACATGATGAAGAGAATGAAGGCCACGGCCTTGGCCACAAATCCCATCGACGCCCACATCTGCATTAAATCCACGGCTCATCCTCCTGAAAAAGCGAATATCGAGACGACCTCGAAGTTCGGACGTCTACTGCAAGGTGAAATTCACGGTCACGGTCATGATGACGGGCACGGGCACGCCGTTGAGCAGCGTTGGCGTGAACTGCCATTGCCGCACCGCGTCGAGCGCCGCTGCGTCGAGAAGAGGGATGGAGCGAAGCACTTTCGCTTCCTGCACCGCGCCGTTCGGTCCGATCGTCGCCTCGATGATGACAACGCCTTGCACGCGCGCCGACTGCGCGATCGCCGGGTACATCGGCTTCACGTCCTTCACCTTCGTCGGCTGCTTGATGTTGCCGCCGACGCGCACCGGCGCGGGAGGTGGCGGGGGCGGGGGCGGGGGTGGCGGCGGCGCCACCAGACCTCCGACGATGCCACCGATCACGCCGCCGACAACGCCGCCTTCGACGCCGCCCGTGGCGCGCGTGCCGCTCTCGATACCGGTTTCAGGTTTGATCTCGCGGGGCGCTTCAACCGGCGCCGCCGCAGGGTTGACGTCCATCACCGGCTTTGGCGCCGCGGCCGCTGCAGGCGGGGGCGGCGGGGGGGGCGGCGGGGGGGGCGGGGGCGGCGCCGCAACGAACGCCATCATCGACGGGGGCGTCGGCAGCACGTCTGCAGCCATCAGCGGAATGATGACCATGGCCCCGATGATCGCCGTATGGACGATGATCGACAGCGGGACCGTATACCATTGCTGGCTGCCCACCTTGATCGACGGTTCGACGACATCGCCGAACATCTCACCATGCGCCACTGGGCTCTCCTCTAACGCGTCCCGCGTGCGCGACGCGTTCCTGCTCGAAGGTGTTACAAATCAACCGGCGTAAAAGAGCGCCGATTATAGTCAGTCCAAAAACTGAGAGTCAACGAAGGACTCAGAAGGCTTAGACACCGGAACCACAGAAATGGCCGCCAGTGCCGATCTTTTGTGTCCCCAAATGTAAAAAGAAGTCTACCGGCCCTACGCTCCTGAGCCGATCCGCATCCCGTAGAACGAACGCCAGACAAAAATGGTGGAAAGAGCGAAGAACACCGCCGCCAGCACGTGCCCCAGGAAGGGCCCCTGCGTCGCCCGCATGCTCACCGCCAACTCGACCGCAAGCAGCCCGAACAGCGTCGTGAACTTGATGATCGGGTTCATGGCCACCGATGACGTGTCCTTGAACGGATCGCCGACCGTGTCGCCGACCACCGTCGCGGCGTGCAGCGGCGTGCCCTTCATTTTCAGCTCGACCTCGACGATTTTCTTGGCGTTGTCCCACGCGCCGCCCGCGTTGGCCATGAAGATCGCCTGGTAGAGGCCGAAGAGCGCGATCGAGATGAGGTAGCCGATGAAGAAATACTCTTCCAGAAAGGCGAACGCCAGCGTGGAGAAGAACACCGTCAGGAAGATGTTGAACATCCCCTTCTGCGCGTACTTGGTGCAGATCTCGACGACCTTCTTGCTGTCCTCGACCGACGCCTTCTCCGCGCCGTCGAGCTTGATGTTCGCTTTGATGAACTCCACCGCGCGATACGCGCCGGTGGTGACCGCCTGCATGGACGCGCCGGTGAACCAGTAAATCACCGCGCCGCCGCTGACCAGCCCCAGGAAGAACGGCGCGTGCAGGATGGACAGCTTGTCCATATTCTGCGTCAGCCCGTTGGTCAGCAGAAAGATGATCGAAAAGATCATCGTCGTCGCGCCGACCACCGCGGTGCCGATCAGCACCGGCTTCGCCGTCGCCTTGAAGGTGTTGCCGGCGCCGTCGTTCTCCTCGAGCAGATCCTTGGCGCGCTCGAAGTGCACGTCGAAGCCGTAGGTCTTCTTCAGCTCTTCCTTGATGCCGGGGATCGTCTCGATCACCGACAGCTCGAACACCGACTGCGCGTTGTCCGTCACCGGACCGTAGGAGTCAACCGCGATGGTCACCGGGCCCATGCCCAGGAAGCCGAACGCGACCAGACCGAATGCGAAAATCTGCGGCGCTAGTGGTATCACCATCACGAGGCCGAAGGTGCTGATGAAATACGCGGTTCCCATCAGCGCGACGATGCTGAGGCCGAGCCAGTAGGCGCTGAAGTTGCCGGCGACGAGGCCGGAGAGGATGTTGAGCGACGCCCCGCCCTCGCGCGACGAGATGACGACTTCTTTCACGTGGCTCGACTCTGTCGACGTGAACACCTTCACCAGTTCGGGGATGATCGCGCCCGCCAGTGTGCCGCAGGTGATCACGGTCGACAGCTTCCACCACAGCGTGCCGTCGCCCAGGTCAGGCACCAGGAAATAGGAGACCGCGTAGGTGATCGCCACCGAGATGAACGACGTCAGCCACACCAGCGACGTCAACGGCGCTTCGAAGTTCATCTTGTCGACGTTCTGGTACTTGCTCTTGGCCACCGCCTCGTTGATGAAGTACGAGAGCCCGCTGGCGATGATCATCGCGATGCGCATCGCGAAGATCCACACCAGCAGTTGCACCTGGACGCGCGAATCCGTGACCGCGAGCAGAATGAACGAGATCAGTGCGACGCCGGTGACGCCGTAGGTTTCAAACCCGTCCGCGCTCGGGCCGACCGAGTCGCCCGCGTTGTCGCCCGTGCAGTCTGCGATCACGCCCGGGTTGCGCGCGTCGTCTTCCTTGATGTTGAAGACGATTTTCATCAGGTCCGACCCGATGTCGGCGATCTTCGTGAAGATGCCGCCCGCAATGCGAAGGGCGGAAGCACCGAGCGACTCGCCGATCGCGAACCCGATGAAGCAGGGACCTGCGTACTCGCCGGGGATGAAGAGGAGGATGCCGAGCATCAAGATGAGCTCGACCGAGATGAGCAGCATGCCGATGCTCATGCCGGCCTTGAGCGGGATCGCGTAGACCGGGAAGGGCTTGCCCTTGAGCGCTGCGAACGCCGTGCGCGAGTTCGCGAACGTATTGATGCGGATGCCGAACCAGGCCACGAGCGACGAGCCGGCGATGCCGACGAGGCTGAAGCATAGGATGATCGCGACCACGCCAAACGGCATCTTCTCGATGAAGCCGAAGTAGATGACGATGACGGCGCCGACGAAGATCTCCAAGATGGCGATGAAGCGCATCTGGGTCTGCAGGTACGTCTTGCACGTCTCGT
>JAYVMG010000144.1:0-4607 GCA_043759095.1 Acidobacteriota bacterium
TTCCTGCGTCGAGCTGGTCGAAGTTCAGGATCGCGTTGAAGACCAGGAAGTAACTGCCCTGCGTCTCGCCGCGCCAGATCGGGTTGTTCGAGAACGCGACGACGTGACCCTTGTCGAGCGGGACGTCGACCACCGCCGCGTGCTGCGCGATCTCGCCGCCGTTTTCCACCAGGCCCGACACCAGGAGGTCGCGCGTGTCGGCGTAGCGCAGGATCACGCGCGGCCGCGCGGCCGGCGGAATCACGTTGATGCCGTTGCGCAATTGCTCGTCGGTGACCGGCACGCCCTTCCACACGTCGGTGCGCTCCTCGCGCGGCGCCTCGATGCCCGTGCGTCCCTGCGGCACGTCCGGATCATCCGCCGTTCCCCGTCCCGTCGGGCGGTTCCCGCCATCGTCCGGTCCGAGCCGGCGTCCACCGCGCCCGCCGAACACGTTCGAGATGTTGAAAATCGGACCGTTGTCGCACCACAGCGCGAGGTTGTCGGTGTAGCCGTACGCAATCGGACTCGTCGCGTCGATCGTCTTCGATCGCACGACGCTGCCGACGATGCGCAGACGCTGACGCGCGGCGACGGACAGTCCCGGCGTGAAGCCGGTCGATACGGCGAGATCGGCCGTGTCCATCACCGTGAGGAACAGCCCACCTTTGCGCACAAAGTTCTGCAGGTTGACGACGCCGGCGTATCCGAGACCGGGACGCATGTCATCGGTCTGATCTTCGGAGCCGAGGTTTGGCGTCTCGGCGGTCTTCTTCCACGGCAGCGCGTTGCCCCACATCGGCATGCCGCTGATGATCGCGTCGGTGCCGCGACCGACCGGCGGAAACACGATGACGTCGAACTTCGCGTTGAGGTTCGTGTCCCTCGCGATCTGTTGCGTGCTGATGTAGGTGTACGGCACCTGCGCGCCGTCGAACGCCTGGCGCCACCAGCCTTCGGTCTGCGTGCTGAGCCACGTGTGCAGAATCGCGACGCGGGGCGCGCGCACCGGATGCGTCTTCACCGACGGCGCCGCGCTGACCGCAGTGATCTGCAGACCGAGATCCGTCGCCGCTTTCTGCATGTCGGCGGCCGGCACGTTCTTGATGATGAACGACCCGCGGTTAAATTTCTTGTCGGCGGCTTCGAACGGTTCTTCCGCCGATTCGAACGAGGCGTCCTTGAACGTGTAGCGCAACGTCGCGAGCGCGATGTCGGCGTTGTGGTTCACGAGGAAGATGGATCCCGTGCTGGTGACGCTGCCCTTGGGGAGCAGATTACCGGTCACTTTCTCGATCGCCGCGTCCAACACCTTCACATCCGCCACGCGGACGGCCTGCACGTTGAACAGCTCGGGGAACGTCCAGCCGGTGTCGTCGTACGGCGTCTTCTGCGGATCGTTGGGACTCCAGTACTGATAGTCCATCAGCGAATCGGCGATGCGGCTGTACGGCTGATCCATGCGAACGATGTACGAGCCGGCAGGGAAGGTGCGGCTCACCGGCGCTGGAGGCGCATTGCGCTCCGACCCAGCCGGTTTCTCCTGCCCATCCTGCCCGGCGTTGGGCTCGCCAGACCCACCAGCCCCACCCGACGCACTGGACCCACCCGACCCGTCCGTGGTCGTATTGTTCTGTCGCGCCGGACCGCGTTTTCCTGGCACCATGACCGTGAACGCCGCGGTCGCGCGCGAGATTTCTACGCCCTGCTTCTGCAGAACCTTCAGCAGTTCCGTCTGCGCGCCGGGACGCGGATCGTCTGCCGCCAGCACGTACGCGGCTGGGCCTTCGACCTTCGCCTTCAGGATCGAGCGCTTGCTCTTCATGTAGTAGTTGCGCAGGAACAGCTTGCCGTTGCCGGCGAAGTAGTGGAGCGAGGTGAGCAGACCGGTCTGCTGGTAGTTGTTGTTGTTGCGCTGCGACCATGTGGTCTTCGGCAGCGGAGGATTCTGTTTGTACCAGGTGCGCGCGTACTGATCCGGCGTGAGCGTCCGCTCCACCGTGTCGGCGCCGCCGTTGCCGAACGTTTCGTACAGCCGGCTGATGCCGTTGTGCAGCGCGGCGATGAACATCAGGTAGCCGGGCGACCACGTGTCGAAATTGCCGTGCGTGAACACGCCGGGCATCCCGAACTTGGTCATCTCCGAGACGTTGTTCCAGCCGATCATTTCCCATTCGTCGGCGAGGATCGGATCGATCCACGCGTTGTACGGTCCGTCGCCGACGGTGTTGTCGTAGAGATAGGCCACCGACTCGTGCAGGTCGTGCAGCACCTGCGGATGCCACTGCATGTAGGTGTTCAGCACGTTCTCGGTCAGCTTCAGCGTGGCGCCCATCGCGTCGCGGTTGTTGTCGTGCGCGACGTACTTGCCCCAGTACACAAGACCGGGATAGTTCTGGCCCGGATGCGCGAGGTGCCACTTGTAGACGTCCACCATCTTGTCGCGGCCGTCCACTTCGATCACTGGCGTGATCAGCGTGATCAGGTTGTTGCGGATCGCCTTGATGTATTCGTGGTCGTCGACGACCAGCCGGTAGGCGAGTTCCATCAGCGCGGTCGGCGATCCGGTTTCCGGCGAGTGAATCGTACCGGTGATGTAGTAGATCGGCGTCGTCGCGCTCACCAGTGCTTCGGCCTGCGCATCGTCCATGTTGATGGTGCGGGGATCGCCGAGCTTGGCGAGACGCGTACGGTTCTCTTCGAGCTTCGACATGATCGCGTTCGACGCAATCGCGACCGCGATCATCTCGCGGCCTTCTTCGGTCTTGCCGATGGTCACGACCTTCACGCGTCCTGGCGCGGCCTTCTCCAGCAGTCGCATGTACGCGTACACCTCTTCGGCGTACGGCAGCTTGCCGGGTGCGCCGGCGACGTCGCCGAGCACGGCCTTCGGCGTCGGCACCGTCTTCGATGCGGGGAGGTAGTCCACGAGCGGTGAGCCGAAGAACGGCTCGGTCGTGTACTCCTTGATCTTTTTCGTGTACTCCTCGTCGATCGGAATCTTCGGATCCCGGGCGAACGGTGACGAGGGCGACATCGGCGACGCAGACGTTTTTGTCTGTTGCGCGGCCAGCGAAGACTGCAAACACACGCCGGCGACAACGAGCGCCAGCGTCACGGACTTCTTCATGGAAACCTCACAAATTTGCCCCTATGCTATCTCACGAGGAGTCTTCCGAATGCGCAGAAATCCCGGCACCACGCTGCTGATTCTCGGTTTGTCGGTCGCGGCCGTGTCCGCGCAGTCGCCGTCTGCGGATGACCGCGCCACGTTGCTCAGAGGCATCGAGGCCAAGCGTGAAAAATACGCCAGCGTCGCCAAGGAAATCTGGGGCTACGCGGAGGTCGGCTTTCAGGAGCAGAAAAGCAGCGCGCTTCTGCAACAAGAGTTGCGCGCGGCCGGATTCACCGTGAAGGCCGGAGTCGCGGGCATGCCCACCGCGTTTGTTGCCACGTTCGGTTCCGGCACGCCGGTGATTGGCATCGTCGGCGAGTTCGATGCGCTGCCGGGGCTATCGCAGGAAGCGCAGACGCCGAATCATCACGCGATTGAAGACAACACACCGGGCCACGGCTGCGGTCACAACCTGCTCGGCGCCGGCTCACTCGCGGCGGCGATCGCGGTGAAGGAGTGGCTCGCGGCTGGACACTCTGGCACGCTGCGCTATTTCGGCACGCCGGCAGAAGAGGGCGGATCGGGAAAGGTCTACATGATTCGCGACGGGCTCTTCAAGGACGTTGATGCCGTCGTTGCGTGGCATCCAGGCGATCGCAACGACGCGAGCCCGGCGACGAACCTGGCGGTGATCAACGCCAAGTTCCGCTTTCACGGCATCGCGGCGCACGCGGCCGCCGCACCTCAACGGGGTCGTTCGGCGCTCGACGCTGTCGAAGCGATGGACTACATGGTCAACATGATGCGTGAGCATGTTCCGCAGGAGACGCGCATCCACTACATCATCACGCGCGGCGGCGCGGCGCCGAACATCGTGCCCGACTTCGCCGAGTCGTACTACTACGCGCGCCATCCCGACATGCGGATCCTTGACGGCATCTGGGATCGCATCGTCAACGCGGCGAAGGGCGCAGCGCTCGGCACCGGGACGACGATGGATTTCGAGATCGACGGGGCGGCGTTCAATGTGCTGCCGAACGAAACGCTCGGCAAGGTGATGTACGACAACCTCGAGCGCGTCGGCGGCTTCACCTACACGCCGGAGGAAATCAAGTTCGCGGAGGAGTTGCGCAAGACACTCACCGATCCGCCGGACGTGCAGATCGGATCGCAGGAGAAGGTGCAGCCGATGCGGCTCGGCGCCGTCGGCGGCGCGTCCACCGATCTCGCAGACGTCAGCTGGAACGTGCCGACCGTGCAGGTGGTGGCGGCCACGTTCGTCCCCGGCGTCCCCGCGCACAGCTGGCAGGCCACGGCCTGCGCCGGCGGCACGATCGGCGCGAAGGGCATGATGGTCGCTGCAAAGACGATGGCGCTGACGACGATGGATCTGTTCACCGATCCGTCGCACATCCAGAAAGCCAAGGCGGAATTCGACCAGAAGCGCGGCCCCGGCTACGTTTACAAGACGAAGCTCGCTGATCGCAAACCGCCGCTGGACTATCGGAAATAA
>JAYVMG010000145.1:0-4591 GCA_043759095.1 Acidobacteriota bacterium
GTTGACGTTCGTGACCGGCAACTGGGCCGCGCTCGAGCCCAAGGTCAATATCTCCGGCAGCGACACGAATCTGATCCGGTCGATGAGCGCGTTCTGCGATACGGGAGCGCGCGATCGGATCCGCGCATTCTTCACCGAGCACAAGCTACCTGGTGCGGAACGCACGCTGCAACAGACGATCGAGCAGATCACCAACTGCATCGCGCTGCGCGAGAAGCAAACGCCGGCGGTGGGCGCATGGCTTTCAGCGCGCCCGCGGTAGGCCTTGGTAGTGCAGGCCTTCAAGGCCTGCCCCTGCGGCAGACCTGAAGGTCCGCGCTACACGGCTCGTGTTGTCGCAGAGACCGCCGGGTGTCCTGCCACCCACGCGCGCCACGGCGAATCAGTTCCCACGCGAATCCCGATTCGCGGTCCCCACGCGATCAGCCCAACTCTGATCCCGCGGTCCTCGACATACACACGCTCGCCCAGCAAGTCGACGCGATTCTCGGCCAGCCCGATCCCCATCGCCATCGTCAGATTGCCTGGGCCCCGACAGAGATCGTGCGGGCTGAGCGCGGACGCACTGCGGCGAGTCCGCCCTTTCATGGCGCGCGCGCGGCGGCGCCGCATGACGTCGATGCCGTCGATCGGATCCAACGCGCGAATCAGCACCGCGGCTGGCGAGCCGGACACTTCCGTCACGATGTTTACGAGACTGTGGATGCCGTAGTTCAAGTAGACGTAGACGCGGCCGGGGCTGCCATACATCGGCGCATTGCGCGGCGTCGGACCAGGGGCGGCGTGGCAGGCGGGATCGGATTCACCGATGTAGGCTTCGACTTCGACGATGACGCCGCTGGTGCGAACGCCGCGGCGGTTGTGGACCATCACGAGCCCGAGCAGATCGCGGGCGACATCGAGAGTCGGCCTGCTGTAGAAAGCTCGGGGCGGTTTCAGTGGTGAATCAGCCCCGATCACTTGCTGGTTGCTACGTGTCGCAGCCGCGCGATGGCCAGTTCTGCGGCGCGAACAACGTCCGGGACGCGATCCTGGATCAGCGGCTCGAGGACCGCGATGGCAGCGGGATCACCGGCCAGCCCAAGCGCCTCGACGATCGCGAGCCGGATCGCCGGGTCGGAATCCAGTAACGGGTGGGTAAACGTCGTCGTGCGGCCCGGGGCCAGCTCGATCAGGTACTGCCTGGCCTGGTCGCGCATCTTCGGATTGCCGAGCGAATCCGACACGCGATCGGTAGGCGCGTTCCCCACCATCACCAGCGCAAACGCGCCGGCGAGCGCGACGGTCTGGCTGCTCTCGTGATCGACGGCTGTTTGAATCGACGTCAAGACCGACACCTCGCCGGCCCGCGCCAGGCCTTCGAGCGCGATGCCGCGCAGTGATGCGGTCTTGCTGGTCAACTGCGTGATGAAGAGCGGGACGCTGGTGGCGTAACCGATATGGGCCAGCGCGTCGAGTGACGCGTCGGCGGCGTCGCCCTTCCCGTAATACGTGAACAGGTCGGTCAGCGCCTGCACGCCGCGTTCGTACTTCATCGAGCCGAGCGCATGCATCGCTGCGGTCCTGACCGCGCGATCGTTGTCGTTGAGCGCCGTGATCACGGCGTCGCCGACGGTCGATTCGATCGGTTGATCCTGGGCGCCCCTCGCGAACACGCGCCCGAGCACGCGCACCGCCGCGTAGCGCAGCGACGGCTGGGACGCGCCAACAAAGGCCGCGAGATCCGGTCCGGCCGCGTTGAGCACATCGCGCCGCACGGCTCCCGTCTGGTCTGAGGCCAGCACACCAAACGCATACAGCGCCTCGACCGCCACGCGGGGGTTCTCGTCGCGCGCCGCTACGCGCAGCGCCGTGATCACTTCAATCGGCGCCAGCCGCGGACCGAGCACGTTCGGCCCCGCCGAAAATGCCGGCTCGGCCTGGACGGTCTGGCGAACTTCGACGACGAGGGCGATCCGCTTCCGTGGCACGACTGGTTCCGCGAGGAAAATATTCAGCTCCGCAGCGATCGCTTCGAGCTGAATGTCGTCGCGTGCGTCGGTGACCAGCGCCGCGAGCGGAATCGCCGCTTCGGGATACGCCATCTGCTTCAGCATCTGCACCGTCCGCAGACGCACGGCCGCGTCCGGACTCGCAAGGTCCGCCGCCGCTTGCTCGAACGGGACTTGCGCGTAGAGGGCGGGTAGGCCCGGAAGATCAGGTAGGCCAGGTAGGTCAAGTAGGGCGGGTAAGAACAGGAACGCGGCGAGTGTGAATGCGGCGCGATGATGGCTCGTTTTCATAGACCCACCCGACCCATCGAACCCACCCGCCTACCGTGCGACCGCATAGGCATGTGAGCGTCCTTCAGCGAGAACCGGCCGGAGATACCGCCCGGTGTGGGAGGCTTCGACCTGCGCGACCTGTTCGGGCGTGCCGGTCGTCACGATCATGCCACCGTCTTCGCCGCCCTCCGGACCAAGGTCGATGATGTAGTCGGCTGTCTTGATCACGTCGAGATTGTGTTCGATCACGAGCAGCGTGTGGCCCGCTTCGAGCAGTTTCCGGAACGCCGTCAGCAACTTCGCGATGTCGTCGAAATGCAGACCCGTGGTCGGCTCGTCGAGGATATAGAGCAGACGCTCGCCGCCGTGCGACGACAGATGCGCGGCGATCTTGATCCGCTGCGCCTCACCGCCAGACAAGGTGGTCGCCGGCTGACCCAGGCGCAGGTAACCAAGGCCGATCTCGTCGAGCACCTGCAGACGCCGTAGGACTTTCGGCGAGCTGCTGAAGAAGGTCAGCGCCTCGCGCACGGTCAGCTCGAGCACCTGATGAATCGAGCGATTGCGGTAGCGGACCTCCAGCACCTGCGGCTTGAACCGCTTGCCGTCGCACTGGTCGCACTGCACGAAGACGTCGGCGAGGAACTGCATCTCGATCCGCACTTCGCCTTCGCCCTGGCACGCCTCGCAGCGCCCACCCGGCACGTTGAACGAGAAATGACTCGCGGTCAGCCCGCGCGCCTTCGCGTCCTTCGTCGCCGCGAACAACTCGCGGATCGGATCGAACGCCTTCAGGTACGTGACCGGATTTGAACGCGGCGTCCGGCCGATCGGCTGCTGATCGACCAGCACCGTGTCGGTGACGTATTCGATGCCTTCGAGCTTCTCGAACTTGCCAACCGGTTTGTCCCAGCCGCCCTTGGCGCGCTTGATCGCCGCGTAGAGCACGTCATGCACGAGCGTCGACTTCCCCGATCCGCTGACGCCGGTGATGACGGTCAGCGTGTTCAAGGGAATGATCATGTCGACATTCTTGAGGTTGTGCTCGCTGGCGCCGGTCAGCGTGATCTTCTGTCCCGTCCCGCGCCGTCTCGTCGTCGGCACCGGAATCGCGAGTTCGCCGCGCAGATATTTCGACGTCAGCGACCGTGGCTCCTGCATCAGCGCCTCGAGCGTGCCGGAGAACACCACCCGGCCGCCCTGCTCGCCGGCGCCCAGACCCAGATCAACGATGTGGTCGGCCACCTTGATCATGTCGGCGTCGTGTTCGACGACCAGCACCGTGTTGCCCTGGTCGCGCAGCTGACGAAGGATCGCGATCAGCCGAAGGTTGTCGCGCGAGTGCAGGCCGATGGACGGTTCGTCGAGCACGTAGAGCGTGCCGACCAGCGCCGAGCCGAGCGACGTCGCAAGGTTGATGCGCTGCGCTTCGCCGCCGGAGAGCGTCGACGACAGCCGGTCCAGCGTCAGGTAGGCGAGCCCGACGTCGCTGAGGAACAACAGCCGCCGCTGAATTTCCTTCAACACCTTCTCGGCGATCGTCTGCTCCTTCTCGCTCAGCTCCAGATGGCTGAAGAACGCCTGCGCGTCACGAACGGTGAGCGACGCCACGCGGTCGATCGTGCGACCCGACACATGGACGTCGCGCGCCTCGCGCCGAAGACGCGCGCCGCCGCAATCCGGGCAGATCAGGTAGCCGCGGTAGCGGCTCAGGAACACGCGGACGTGGACTTTGTACTTCTTCTTCTCGAGCCATTTGAAGAACCCGCGGATGCCTGCGTACTCCTTCGGATCCTCTGCGCCGTCGATGACGAACGCTCGCTCTTCATCCGTCAGGTGCTCCCACGGCGCGTCGAGGAAGACTTTGGCTTTCTTCGCCGCGCGCTTCAGTTCGGCGAGTTGAGCGCGATAGTGCGGCTTCGTCCACGGCTCGATGGCGCCCTGCTGGATCGATTTCTTCGGATCCGGCACCACCAGCTTCATGTCGAGTTCAACGATGTTGCCGAACCCGTGACAAGTGGGGCACGCACCGAACGGGTTGTTGAACGAGAACAATCGCGGCTGCGGATCCTCGTACGGAATGCCGCACGTGCGGCACTCGAAGCGCTCGGAGAAGAGAAAGTCTGAAGTCTGAAGTCTCAAGTCTGAACTCTGGGCCCAGGCCGCGCCGCCGCCTTCGAGATACGCCATCTCGATCGAGTCGGTCAGCCGCTGACGCAGATCTTCACTGCTCAGTTGAATCCGATCGACGATCACCTGGAGCACCGTGCGATTGCGCAGCGACGCCGGGTCGAGGTCGTCGAACGACACCGCCTGGCCGTCGATGA
>JAYVMG010000146.1:0-4585 GCA_043759095.1 Acidobacteriota bacterium
GTGGTCGCCGGATCAATCTTTCTCCTCGGTGACGTCCTGAAGAGGCTCGGCGGGTCGTGATACGCTTCGAACGCCTGCAACGTGCCCGGATGTCGAACCTGATCCGCAGCCTTTCCTTCTTCACGTGTCTCTGCCTTGCCGCTCCGGCCGTCGCGCAGCAGATCACGCTTCCGGCCGCGTCGGCGAAGCCGGTGATCGAAACCACCGTCAGCGATAGCCGTCAAGGCTCGAACAACCAGAAGGACTGGCATTTCATCGGCCACGTCGAAATGGATCGCGCCGGCGACACGAAGATCTACGCTGACGACGTCATGCTGTACACCGGCACGAACCAGGCGGTGGCCACCGGCAACGTCGTGTTCGCGCAGGGAGACAACCGCATTTCGGCGGAGCACGCCGAATTCGACACCGAGACCCGCCTCGGCACGTTCTACAACGCGTGGGGACTCTCCACGGTGAAACCGCCGAAGCCGCAAGCGCCTCGTCCCGGCCAGATCGCGATGCCGACGCCGGTCGGGCAGGAAACGGTCGTCTATTTTTTTGGCGAGAAGATTGAAAAGATCGGCCCGAAGAAATTCAAGATCACCAACGGTGGATTCTCCACATGCGTGCAGCCGACGCCGCGCTGGGACCTCAACGCCGGCACGGTGCTCCTGAACATGGATCACTACACGGTGCTGAAGAACGCGGTGCTGCGCGTGAAGGGCGTGCCGATGTTCTACCTGCCGTTGATGTACTACCCGACGAAGAAAGAGGATCGCGCCACCGGCATCCTGATCCCGACGTACGGCTCGTCGTCGTTGCGCGGCCAGTCGATTCACAACGCGTTTTTCTGGGCGATCGATCGCAGCCAGGATGCGACGTTCCTCTATGACTGGTATTCCAAGACCGGCACCGGCGTCGGCAGCGAGTACCGCTACAACCTCGGCACCGGCGACGGCAACATCCGCGCCTACCTCGACGACCAGCACGCCGCGACCTACACCGCCGACAACGGCACGCAGACGACGACGGCTGCCACGCGCAGCTACGAGATCCGCGGTGGCGCCAACCAGGTGCTGCCCGGCAACATCCGCGCGCGCGCCAACGTCAACTACTTCTCCAGCATCGCGACCTCGCAGACCTTCAACACCAATATCTACGACTCGTCGCGCAACCAGCGATCGTTTGGCGGCAACCTCGTCGGCGCGTGGGGCAAGTACTCGATGAACGCGACGCTGGATCACACCGAGTACTTCACCTCCCTGACCGACTCGGTGGTCTCGGGCAGCTGGCCGCGCCTCGCGTTCTCACGCAACGAGCGGCCGATCGTCGCGAATTCGCCGGTGTACTTCTCGGCCAGCGCGGAGTACCTCCAGACGCTGCGCACGACGAACACGACGACGACCGATGCCACCACCGGGGTGAGCACGCCCACGTCGCTGGACACCGGATTGAGCCGCCTCGACTTCGCGCCGCAGATTCGTTACCCCTTCAAGAAGTGGCAGTGGTTCACGGTGAACTCGACCGTCAGTTGGCGGGAGACCTATTACACGCGCAGTTACGAAGCGACCGGCGATCCGCTGGTCACGCCGTCGAAAGTGGTCGACACGGGCTTAAGCCGCCAGATCTTCACCGTCCAGTCGCAGATCACCGGCCCGGTGTTCAACAAGGTCTGGGACACGCCAGAGAACGCCTATGCCGAGAAGTTCAAGCACTCGATTGAACCAGTGATGACGGTGATGCGCACCTCCGCGGTGGACAACATCGACCGCATCGTGAAACTCGACGGCGTCGATCAGTTCATCGGCGGCACGCAGCTGACCTACGGCCTCAATAACCGGTTCTACGCCAAGCGCAAACTTGTCCCCGGTCAGCAGGCGCAGTCGCGCGAGATCTTCGACATCGAGGTCTCGCAGAGCTATTACACGAACCAGAACGCGTCGCAATACGATCTGCAGTACCAGACGACGCTTGGCGCGGTGGTCGAGAGTCATTTCTCGCCGATCGCGGTGAATTTCCGCGCCATCCCGGCCGACGCGATCAACGCGACGGTCCGCGCGGAGTACGACAGCCGGTACCTCAAGCTCCGCACGATCTCGGCGCAGGGCACCTATCAGTGGAACACCCAGGTGCAACTCAGCGGCGGCTGGAGCAAGCGCGGATACATCGAGGAACTGCCGCAGTTCGACGATTGCCGGATGGTGCATGCGCCCTTCATCTGTTCGCCGGCGTCGCTCGACCACGCCATCAACTTCCAGTCGAATATCCACACCAAGGACAACAAGGTCGGCAGCGTCTACTCGTTCAACTTCGACGTGCTGCACAGCGCGCTCATCCAGCAGCGCGTCTCGGCGTTCTACAACGCGCAGTGCTGCGGCCTGGCCGTCGAGTACCAGACCTACAACTATGGCGCGGCATCGACGTCGCCGATTCCGGCCGACCACCGGTTTTTCCTCTCGTTCACGCTCGCCGGACTCGGTAATTTCTCTCCCTTTAACGGCGCGCTGAGCGGCGTGCCGCGGTAGGCGCGGCATCCACGATGTCCAGCGACGTTCTCGTTACAGGCGCCGCGGGATTTGCGGGCGGACATCTGATCGATCTGCTGACCCAGAGCGTCGCGCGCGTCGCCGCCTGGCACCGGCCCGGCGGCGCGCCTCCGCGTGAGGGCAGCGGTGCTTACTGGGAAGGCGTCGATCTGTTGGATCGCGACCAGGTGCAGGCCGCGATGGAGCGAACGCGGCCGTCCGCCGTGTATCACTGCGCGGGCGCCGCCCATGTCGGGCGCGCCTGGGATTCGACGGAACCGACATTCGCGATCAACGTACGCGGTACACATCACGTGCTAGACGCTCTGGAGCGCCTGGGAACACCGGCGCGGGTGCTGATCCCTGGCTCTGCGCTCGTGTACGCCGCCGCGAGTGAAGCGCTGACGGAAGACCATCCGCTCGCGCCCACCAGCCCTTACGGATTGAGCAAGCTCGCGCAGGAAATGCTCGGCGCCAGGACGGGCGGCGCGATCGAGGTGACCATCGCCCGGGCGTTCAACCACTTCGGCCCGCGCCAGGATCCGCACTTCGTCGCATCGGGTTTCGCGCGCCGGATCGCCGACATCGAGAAAGGGCGATGGGTGCCGGAGATCTCGGTCGGCAATCTCGACGCGCGACGCGATCTGACCGACGTCCGAGACACCGTCCGCGCGTATCAGTTGATTCTCGAGCGTGGGACGCCAGGCCGCGTCTACAACGTCTGCTCCGGCCACGCGATCACGATGCGCGAGCTGCTCGACCGCCTGATCGCCCGCGCCCGCGTGCCGGTGACGGTGACGATCGACCCCGCGCGCTACCGCCCGAACGATACGCCGCTCCTGCTGGGCGATCCGCGCCGCCTGCGCGACGAGCTTGGCTGGACGCCGAACATTCCGCTCGAGCAGACGCTCGACGATCTTCTCGAGTACTGGCGCAACACGACGCCATGAAAGTGCTCGTGACGGGCGGCACCGGGTACCTCGGCCGCAGCGTCGTGCACGCACTGGCCGCGCGAGGACACGACCTCGTGGTCTTCGCCCGCAGCGCCAGCCGCAGCGGTCTTCCCGGCACGGCTGTCGACGGCGACATCCGTGATCGCGCGGCAATCGAGCGCGCCGCCACCGGCTGCGACGCGATCGCGCACGCCGCAGCGCTGGTCAGCATCTGGCGGGAACGGCGCGAGGATTTCGACGACATCAACGTCGGCGGTCTGCGCAACGTGCTGGCCGTCGCTGCGACGCTTGGCACCCCGCGCGTGCTGTACACCTCGTCGTTCGTCGCGCTGCCACCGCGCGGACGAACTGAGCCGATCGCCGCGAACGACTACCAGCGCACGAAAGTGCTGGCCGATCGCCTCGCGGACGACGCCGTGCGCGAGGGCAGCCCGCTGATTCGCGTCTACCCTGGCGTCGTCTACGGTCCGGGGTCGTTCACCGAGGGCAATCTGGTCGGGCGGCTGATCGCGGATCACCTGAAGCACAGACTTCCGGGACTGATCGGTCCCGAGCATCCCTGGTCCTACTCGTACGTGGACGATGTGGCAGCGGGACATTGCGAGGCGCTGGAGCGCGGGCGCATCGGCGGACGGTATGCGCTGGGCGGCGAGAACGCGCCGCAGCGTCGCGTCTTCGAGATCGTGTACGAGCAAACGGGACGACGACCGCCGCTGCGAATTCCGTTTCCCGTGGCTGATCTTCTGGGCGCCGCTGAAGAAGCGCGCGTCTCGCTGTTCGGCGGCACACCCCTCGTCACGCGCGGCGCGGTCGAGATCTTTCGCCACGACTGGTCGCTCGACAGCAGCGAGGCGATCCGCGAACTCGCCTACACGATGACGCCGCTCGCTCATGGCGTGCGCCGCACGCTGGAGTCGATTCGCAACGCGGCGACCCCGACGGAGCCGGCACGGGCGTGACGACCGAGACGCCGGCCCATTCGGAGAGCGCGCGGCAGTGGGTCCACGTCGGATCCGGTCTGTTCGCGCTGGCGCTGCGCGTGCTCACACCGTGGCAGGCGGCGGCGATGGCGGCGACCGCTCTGGTGTTCAACGTGGTGCTGCTGCCGCGAGTTGGCGGGCGGCG
>JAYVMG010000147.1:0-1691 GCA_043759095.1 Acidobacteriota bacterium
TCGCCACGCCGCTGCCTTCCATCACCGACCCGGTCCACTCCACATCCACATGCCGCTCAAATGACGCCATCAACTGCCTCCTCGGTAAATTCAGATTTCAGAGTTCAGATTTGTGTTTTCGGTTTTCGGTTTTCGGTTTTAACTTTATCTTCGCTTCCGTCCCGTGATCCCCAACTGCACACCAGTGCCGATCAACCCCAGGACAATCCATGCAATCGGCAACCACTTCTGTCCCGGCGCTGGCGTCGCCGGATAGAGAATCCAGACGTCGCCGGTCGAGGCCGCGCGGGCGGCGGTCGTGTCGCCCGACACCGCCAGTCCGCCGACGATCACCGTCCACGCCCCGGCAAACGACGTCGCAACGATGATCACGTAGCGCTGCAGGAAGATCGCGGCGATCGATCCGAGAATGGACAACACAATCACCGCCACCGCCGGCGGATCGCCGTGGCCGATGTTGTCCCACGCCACGTGCGCGATGAACGCGCCGAGCCCCGCGCCGGCCAGCGCGATGCCGATGAAATACGCGAACATCAGCAGCAGCGCGCCGCCGATGCCGCCGAGGAGCGCCGCCACGATCATCCCCGTCGTGTTGGTGATGCCCATCATCGAGCTGGCGAGCATCGCGCCGATGACGAAGCCGTAGATCCCGAGCACGATCTTGAACAGGCGGTAGCCGGCGAAACAGGACAGCGCGCCGCCCAGGACGAGCAGGATCGCGGCGGGCAGTTCGTAGGAATGCGGGAGCATCACGTCGGGTCTAGACCTCGCGCCGGCCTTCCAGCGACTTATGCATGGTGACCTCGTCCGCGTACTCGAGGTCGCTGCCGACCGGCACGCCCATCGCGATGCGCGTGACCTTCACGCCGAGCGGCTTCAGCAGCCGCGCCAGATAGATCGCCGTCGCCTCGCCTTCGACGTTCGGGTTGGTCGCGAGGATCACTTCGTTGACGCCGGCGTTGATCCGCGCCAGTAGACCCTTGATCTTCAGTTCGTCCGGTCCGATGCCCTGCAGCGGCGACAGCGCGCCCATCAGCACGTGATACAGGCCTTTGAACTCGCGCGTCTTCTCGATCGACGACACCATCTGCGGCTCTTCGACGACGCAGATGATGTGCGCGTCGCGGGCGTCGCTGTTGCAGAACGCGCACGGATCCACGTCGGTGATGTTGTTGCACACTGAGCAGTAGGTGACGCGTTCCTTCACGTCGCGCAGCGCCTCGATCAGGCGATCGGTGTAGTCGCGCGGTGTTTTCAGCAGGTAAAACGCCAGACGCTGCGCGCCCTTCGGCCCGATGCCGGGCAGGCGCACGAGTTCTTCGATGAGACGGGTGAGGGGATCAGGAAGGGCCATCAGACCTGAGACTTGAGACTTGAGCCTTCAGAGTGTCATCCCTGGCGGTAACATCCCGCCCATCTTCTGCGCCATCTCCTCGTCCGCCTTGCGCTGCGCGTCGTTAATCGCGGCGACGATCAGATCCTGCAGCATGCCGACGTCGTCTTTCGAGACGACCTCGGGATCGATCGTGATCGACTGCACCTGCTTGGCGCCGTTGACGAGCACGGTGACCATACCACCGCCGGCGTTGCCTTCCACACGGACCGACGCCATTTCCTTCTGCAGGCGCTCCTGCATCTGCTGCGCCTGCTTCATCATGTCCTGGATGTTCACATTTCCTCGACGTCGCGGA
>JAYVMG010000148.1:0-4570 GCA_043759095.1 Acidobacteriota bacterium
TGATTCCCGACCATGCGCCGGACTTTGTCAAGCGCGTGACCGCCGTCATGCTGGCGAACCAGGGCGACCGGTTGCCCGTCAGCGCGTTCCCGGTGGACGGCACGTGGCAGACGGGCACATCCCAATGGGAGAAGCGGAACGTCGCGACCGAGATCCCGGTCTGGGATCCGCTCCTGTGCATCCAGTGCAACAAGTGCTCGCTCGTGTGCCCGCACGCCGCGATTCGCGTGAAGGTCTACGACCCGGCGCACATGGCCGACGCCCCCGCGATGTTCAAGGGCACCACGTACAAGGGACCGGATTTCGCCGGCCACTACACCGTGCAGGTCGCGCCCGAAGACTGCACCGGCTGCTCGCTCTGCGTGATGGTGTGCCCGGCCAAGGACAAAGGGAATCCGCGGCACAAAGCTATCGACATGGCGGCGCACGCGCCGTTGCGCGACGTCGAACGGGAGAACTATGCGTTCTTCCTCGGGCTCCCGGACGCGGACCGCGCGGCCGTGCGCGCGGACGTGAAGAGCACGCAGTTCCTGCAGCCGCTGTTCGAGTACTCCGGCGCGTGCGCCGGGTGCGGCGAGACACCCTACATCAAGCTGATGACTCAGCTCTTCGGCGATCGCCTCGTCGTCGCCAACGCGACTGGCTGCTCATCGATCTACGGCGGCAACCTCCCGACCACACCCTACACCGTGAACGCCGACGGTCGCGGGCCGGCCTGGGCGAATTCGCTCTTCGAGGACAACGCGGAATTCGGCTACGGCCTGCGGCTGTCGATCGATCAGCACGAACGTCGCGCCCGCGCGCTGCTGAGCGAATTGGCGCCGCAGCTGCCGTCAGGCCTCGCTGACGCGATCCTCTCTGCCGATCAGCGCACGGAATCCGCCATCCAGGCACAACGCGCGCGCATCGAGGAGCTGAAACGCTCGCTGTCATCGACAGAGGTGGCGCACGGCTTGAGCCCTGCGGTGACAGCCCTCGCGGCCCTCGCGGACGACCTCGTCACGAAAACCGTCTGGATCGTCGGCGGCGACGGATGGGCCTACGACATCGGGTACGGCGGACTGGATCACGTGCTCGCCAGCGGCGCAAATGTGAACGTGCTGGTGCTGGACACGGAGGTCTACTCGAACACCGGCGGCCAGCAGTCGAAATCGACGCCGATGGGCGCCGCCGCGAAGTTTGCCGTCGCCGGCAAGTCGGGCGGCAAGAAGGATCTTGGGTTGATGGCGATGGCCTACGGCCACGTCTTCGTCGCGCAGGTCGCGTTCGGCGCGAAGGATGCGCAGACGTTGAAGGCGTTCATCGACGCCGAAGCGTATCAGGGACCGTCGCTGATCATCGCGTACAGCCATTGCATCGCGCACGGCTACGACATGGCGTTCGGCCTCGAGCACCAGCGACTGGCCGCCGACTCCGGGTACTGGCCGCTCTATCACTACGATCCGCGCCGCGCCGATCGTGGCGAGACGCCGCTCGTGCTCGATTCGCCGGCGCCGACGATCGACGTCTCGAAGCTGATGGCGACCGAAACGCGATTCCAGCTGACGGCGCAGCAGGATCCCGATCGCTACCGCGACCTCGTGTCGCGAGCGCAGCTGCAGATTCAACGGCGGCTCGCGCTCTATCAGGAGTTGGCCGCGCGGCCAGGGGAACACGCATGAAGCTGACGACACGCTATCTCGGGCTGACGCTCGCGCACCCGTTCATGCCGGGCGCCTCGCCGCTCGTGGACCGCCTCGACACCGTTCTGCAGCTCGAGGACGCCGGAGCATCGGCGATCGTCATGCACTCGCTGTTCGAGGAGCAGATTGTCCGGGAACGCTTCGGCCGCGAATACCTGCTGGGCACATCGCCCGCGTCCGCCGAGGCGTCCTCGTACTTTCCCGCTGATACCGAATACGGGCTGGGTCCGGATCGCTATCTCGAGCAGATAAGCCTCATCAAGCGGCGCGTCGGCGTGCCGGTCATCGGATCGCTCAACGGGACCACGGCGGAGGGATGGCTGGAATACGCGCGGCTGATCGAGCGGGCGGGCGCTGACGCGCTGGAGCTGAACTTTTATCACGTCGCGACCGACCCCTTCGAAGACGCCAACTCGGTCGAACGGCGCGTGGTCGATATCGTCGCCGTGCTGAAGGAGTCGCTGACGATTCCGGTCGCCGTCAAGCTGTCGCCGTTCTACTCGTCGCTGCCGCACCTGGCGGCGCAGCTCGATCACATCGGCGCCAACGGGTTGGTCCTGTTCAACCGCTTCTATCAACCCGACATCGATCCGCTGACACTCGAGACCGTGCCCCATCTGCACCTGTCGAACTCGTCCGAGTTGCTGTTGCGGTTGCGCTGGCTGGCCATTCTCTCGGGGCGGCTGCGCGGCTCGCTCGCGGTCAGCGGCGGCGTGCATGAGCCGATTGATGCAGTGAAAGCGATCATGGCTGGAGCGCACGGCGTCCAACTCGTCTCCGCCCTGCTGACGCGTGGGCCGTCGTACCTGCGCCAGCTCATCGCTGGATTCCAGGACTGGGCCGACGAGCACGAATACGAGTCGCTCGACCAGATGCGCGGCAGCATGAGCCTGGAGCGCTGCCCCGACCCTGCCTCGTTCGAACGCGGCAACTACGTCCGTATCCTCCAATCCTGGCATCGCGCGCCCATCGCGCCCGATCCGGTGGACCCGTACTTGCTTGGGGTCTCTCAGATGAGACGGCATGGACACCAACGATAGGAACGCCAACCAGCGTGAAAGAGGCCTGTCATGATCACACTCAAGAACATCCTCGTCGCGACCGACTTCAGCGAGCCGTCGGACGCCGCGCTCACGTACGGCCGAGCACTCGCGCGCAGCTTCTCCTCGACCCTGCACGTCCTGCACGTCGTCGGCAACTTGTCGAGCGCGGTCTACGGCGCGGAGGGTTACGTGGCCTCAGTTCCCGAGATGCAGCGGGAGATCGAGGATTCGGCGCGCAAACAACTCGACAACCTGCTGGTCGATAGCGACCCGCGGCCGCTGCCGGTCCGTCGGGTGCTGCTGACGTCGGATGCACCGGCGAAGGCCATCGTGGACTACGCCGGAGGGGCGCACATCGACCTCATCGTGACCGGCACACACGGACGCGGCGGCGTGGCACACTTGCTGATGGGCAGTATTGCTGAGCGCGTCGTCCGGACCGCGCCGTGTCCGGTGCTCACCGTCCGCCATCCTGAGCATGAATTCGTCATCCCCGACGCCCTCGTGGCGGTCGCCAAGGCCTGACATGCATCCGCTCGCGCCGGCGCCGCCCGCCGTCGACGATCCCGCGGCGCCGCGGCTCGTCCTGCGCGACGGCACGGTCGCGAGCGTGCGCCGCTCCACGCCCGCCGATCGCGACGCGATGCGCCGGTTCTTCCACGAGCTGTCGCCCGAATCGCGCCGGCGGCGATTCTTTACGGCGGGCGAACCGGCCGATGCGCTGATCGACACGTTGTGCGATTCGGCAGACGAACACCGAAGCGTCACGCTGGTCGCCGTGCGTCAGGTGGGCGACGACAGGCGGCTGATCGCCGTCGGTTCATACATCGCGAACACGCCGACGGTGGCCGAGGCCGCATTCGCCGTCGACGATCGTTTCCAGGGCAAGGGTCTCGGCACGGAGTTGCTCGAACGCCTCGCCGCGATCGCGGCGGACCACGGCTTCCACCGCTTCGCAGCCACCACCCTCACCGACAACAACGCGATGCTCGAAGTGTTTCGTGACTCCGGTTTCGAGGTCCGCTCGAAATCGGCGCCCGGCTGCATTGACGTGGGCCTCACGCTGACGGCGTCAGCCGAAGGTGTCGTCTCGGCCGAGACGCGTCGCCGCCGGGCGACCGCGGCGTCGCTGCGCCCGCTGCTCGAACCTCGGGCCGTCGCCGTCATCGGCGCGTCACGTGATCCCGCGAGCATCGGCCGGCGGATTCTCGACGCGCTGGTCGGCGCCGGGTTCAGCGGACCGGTGTATCCCGTCAATGCGGCCGCAGACGAGGTGGCCGGCCTGCGCGCCTACCGTTCGGTGCGCGACGTGCCGCCCGGCGTCGATCTCGGTGTCGTCGCCGTGCCGCGCGACCACGTCCTCGCCGTCGTCGACGAGTGCGCCGCAGCCGGAGTGAAATCGCTGGTCGTGATCACGGCGGGGTACGCCGAAGCCGGCGCTGATGGCCGGGTGGTGCAGCAGGAGCTCGTGGAGCGCGTGCGCGGGTACGGCATGCGGATGATCGGTCCCAACTGCATGGGTCTGCTCAATGCCAGCCCCACCATGCGGTTGAACGCGTCGTTCTCGCCGATTTTTCCGGCATCTGGCAGCGTCGCGCTGTCGTCGCAGAGCGGCGCGCTCGGACTGGCAATTCTCGCCCTGGCCGCCAACCGCAGCGTCGGCCTCTCGACCTTTGTCAGCGTCGGCAACAAGGCCGACGTCTCGAGCAACGATCTCCTCGAATACTGGGAAGAGGACGAGGGGACGCGCGTCATCCTGCTGTACCTCGAGTCGTTCGGGAATCCGCGCCGCTTCGCGCGGCTGGCGCGCCGCATCGGCCGCACGAAGCCGATCGTCGCGGTGAA
>JAYVMG010000149.1:0-4566 GCA_043759095.1 Acidobacteriota bacterium
GAGATGGAGCGTGGACACATCCTCGACGTGTTGCGGCAGGTGAACGGCAACCGGATGGCGGCGGCGAAGGTTCTTGGCATCAGCCGCCGCGCCTTGTATCGCCGGCTGGACCGTCATCATCTGGTTGATGAAGCACCGCCCGCGGGGCATCGTCTGTCATGATCGAGGCCCGCGTCACGATTCCCGCGCCCGGCGGCGATCTCATGGCGCCGGCGCCCAGCGGCGCGCTGGAGCTGCGATATCGCGATCTGTTCGAAGGCGCGCTGCTGGGCATCTACGTGTCCCGGCCGAACGGCGACCTGGTTGCGTGCAACGCGGCGTTTGCCCGCATGCTCGGCTTCGAGTCGATCGCCGATGCGATCGGCAGCCGCATGCACGAGTTGTACAGCGCGACCGGCGAGCGCGATCGGTTCGTTGCCTCCGTGCGCGAGCAGGGCCGTCTCGAGCACCACCGCGGACGGCTGCGGCGCCGTGACGGCGGGGTGGTCGACGTCATCGAAACGGTGGTCGGCGAATTCGATGGATCGGGCCTGCTGATTGAATTGCGCGGGTTCCTGTTCGACATCACGGCGAGCGTGGAAGCGGACCTCGCCCTGTTGGAGCGGGAGCGGCAGTTCCGCACGGTGTTTGTCGACGCCGCGGATGCGATGCTGATGCTCGACAGCGACCGCCGCGTCCTCGAAGCGAACCCGTCTGCGTGCGCGCTGTTCGGCGTGCCGGCGGACGAGATCCTCGGCGAATCTCTTGAGGCGCTGCTGTTGAACGGCGTCGAAGCCCTGCAGGCGTCCTGGCGCGAATTACTGGCGGTAGGCGACGCCCACGGCGAGCACCGCGTCCTCGCGCGCGGCGCGAGCGCGGAGCAGACCCGCATCGTGGAGTGCAGCTACCGCGCGCGGGTGCATGGCGAGCGTCACCTGTGCATCGCTCGCGACGTCACCGATCGCCGGCTGCTCGAAGCACGGCTGATTCAGTCGGAGAAAATTGAAAGCGTCGGCCGGCTTGCCGGGGGCATCGCGCACGATTTCAACAACCTCCTCACCGCGATTCTCGGTTACACGGAGCTGCTCCTTGGTAACCGCAGCGACACCGATCCGGATCGCAGAGACCTCGAGGAAATCCAGAAGGCGGGGCAGCGCGCTGCCGCGCTCACGCAGCAACTACTCGCGTTCAGCCGCAAGCAGGTCCTGATGCCGAAGGACGTCGACCTGAACCAGACGGTGGCGTCGCTGCAGAACATGATGGGCCGCCTGATCCGCGCCGACATTGCCCTGGTCTGCGATCTGGCGCCGGCGCCGGCCGTCGTGCGGATCGATCCGACGCAGATCGAGCAGGTGATCCTCAACCTCGTGCTGAACGCGCGCGACGCCCTGCCGGCAGGCGGCGAGATCCGGCTCGACGTGTCGATCGTGCCGCGGTCGCAGGTCGAAGCTGCGGACCTGCAACTCGCGAATGCCGGCGAGTACGTTCGGCTGCGCGTCGTCGATAACGGCGTGGGGATCCCTCCGGACGTGCGCGCGCATCTCTTCGAACCGTTCTTTACGACCAAGGACCTCGGCAAGGGCACTGGACTTGGCCTCGCGTCGGTGTACGGGATCGTCCGCCAGAGTAATGGCGTGATCACGGTCGAGAGCGAAGCGGGCCATGGCACGGTCTTCACCATGCACTTTCCGATGGTGCAGGAAACCCCCGAGCGCGCCGCTCCGGAGGCCTCGGTCGCCCCGCTGGGCGCCGCGAGCGAAACCATCCTGCTCGTCGAGGACGAGGACGTGGTGCGCGTGATTATCAGCGCAGTCCTGCGGCGACATGGCTACAACGTGGTGGAGGCGCCCGGAGCGCGGGTGGCCTGCGAGATCTTCGCGGGACGCGGAAACGACATCGATCTGCTTCTGACTGATATCGTGATGCCTGACATGGGAGGGCCTGCGCTGGCGCAGCGCCTGATCGGCATTCGACCGGAACTTCGCGTACTGTTTATCTCTGGCTATGCCGATACGCTCACACCGCCAGGCGGCGGCAATCCGAACGTCGGTTTCCTCAGTAAGCCGTTCCAGGCGTCGACCCTGGCGGCTCGGGTCGGAGAGATGCTCGCGGGACCGGCGCATGGGACCGCGGGAGATTTGAAGGCGGTAAACAATGGTGTCATTTAGACTGAAAAGCGCGCCTCCGCGTCCGCTCAGCGTACTCGTCGTCGACGACGAGGAGTTGGTGCGAAAATTCGTCGATCGCGTGCTGCGCGAGGCGGGCTACGAGACCACGACGGCGTCCGACGGTCCGGAAGCGCTCGAGGTCGCGGCGAAGCTCGAGCGCTTCGACATCCTGGTGACCGACATGATGATGCCGCAGATGACAGGCGAGGAACTCGCGCGGCGCGTCCGGATCACAAATCCCGGCATGAAAGTGCTGTACCTCACGGGCTTCAGCGATCGGCTGTTCAAGGAGAAGGTTACGCTGTGGGCCGACGAGGCGTTCCTCGACAAGCCGTGCAGCGTGAAGGGTCTGCGGCAGGCGGTCTCACTGCTGTTGTTCGGACGCGTCGATGTGCCGCAAGCGGCGCGCTCGTAACCCTCCGACCGCCCAGCCCGTCCGACCTACCCGCCTCGTGTGTGCATTTCGAGGTGTGGATCTTTCCTGAGGAGATCCTGAACCGGCACGAAGGCGCGGCGCTCGCCGAGCGCGAGGCGATCTTCGGCGCCGCGATCGTCACGCGCTCCCCATCCGCGAGCAATCAGGGCCTTCAGTTCGTCTGCCGGCATGTGCTGGCGAAGCGGTGCGCGCAGGTCGAGCCCACGCGTGGCGTACAGGCACAAATACCACATGCCATCCGCGGTCAGGCGGCTCCGGTCGCACGTCCGGCAGAACGGAGCCGTCGTCGAGGCGATGATGCCGAACGTCGTACCGTCCTGGAGAGCGTAGCGCTCGGCCGGCGCGGACGATCCGGGCTCGTCGAGTGACTCGATGACGCCGTAGTGCTGCGTGAGCGTGTCGAGGACCTCGCGTCGGGAGACGACGCGGTCGGGCGACCAGCGGCTGGCGCCGCCGACGTCCATGTATTCGATGAACCGGATCTCGCCGTTGACCGACCGCCCGTATTCAATCAGCGAGATCAACTCATCGTCGTTCACTCCGCGGATGACGACGGTGTCGATCTTGAGCTGGCCGAAGACGCGGCGCGCCGCAGCGATGCCGGCGTGGACGGCTTCGAGCTGATCGAAGCGCGTCAGGGCCTTGAAACGATCGGCGTGCAGCGTGTCGAGGCTGACCGTGAGGCGGCCGAGTCCGGCTGCTTTCAGGGCGTCTATCTGATCGGCCAGCAGGACGCCGTTGGTGGTGAGTGCAAGATCCTTCAGACCGGGTTTTGAGGCGATCATCTGCACGAGCGCCGCGACGTCGCGGCGGAGCAGCGGCTCGCCGCCGGTCAGCCGGATCTTGTCGACACCGAGCGAGAGAAAGATATCGACGAGCGCGCTCGTCTCCTCGAAATGGAGGACGTCCTCGCGCGGCAGCCAGACGTAGTCGTCCTCCGGCATGCAGTATTCGCAGCGCAGGTTGCAGCGATCGGTAACGGAGAGCCGCAGGTTCCGCAGCGGCCTGCCGAGGGTGTCGTTCACGTCTGCGAGGATTGTAACCTCAAGCGCCAGGCCGGTACGGCGGCGTTATAATCGGGGTCATCCATGATTCGCATTCTCGTGACCAACGACGACGGCTACCGATCGGAAGGCATTCACGCGCTGGCGCGGGCGCTGCGGGAGGTCGGAGACGTCACGATCGTGGCGCCGGAGAAAGAGGCGAGCGCCGTCGGCCACGGACTGACGCTTCGGCAGCCGCTGCGTCTCGAGTCGATCGACGATCGCGTGTTCGCCGTTGACGGGACACCGACCGACTGCGTGAACATTGCCGTCGCCCAGGTCTACAAGGGCATGCCGGATCTTGTCGTCTCGGGCATCAACAAGGGCTGGAATCTCGGCGACGATGTCACATACTCGGGGACCGTGGCAGGTGCGCTCGAAGCGGCGCTGCTGGGCATCCCGAGCATCGCCGTGTCGCTGCGTCAGACGCGAGGCGACTACGACTTCACGCACGCGGCGCAGGCGGCGGCGGTGATGGCCGACGCGATCCTGCAGACGCCATTGCCGGGCCGTACGTTCCTCAATATCAACGTGCCGAAGGGGCAGCCGAAGGGCTATCGTGTGACCGTGCAGGCGAAACGGAATCATGTGACCTCGGTGGCTGAGCGGCACGATCCCAAGGGTCGCGCGTATTACTGGATTGAAGAAGGGCAGAACGAGTGGGAGCCGCACGACCGCTCGGACTACCAGGTGGTGCGTGACGGCTACGTCTCGGTCACACCGCTGCATCCCGATCTGACGGCGCATCACGCGCTGGCGGCCGTCGAAGCGCTGGCGTTCGAAAGAGCAGCGGTCAAGTAGAATGCGAAGGCGACCGTGGCATTCACGGTCGCGTCTGGGTTAAGATAAGGTTTCGTCCGGTCGGGGCGTGGCTCAGCCTGGTAGAGCACTCGGTTCGGGACCGAGGGGTCGGAGGTTCGAATCCTCTCGCCCCGACCAA
>JAYVMG010000150.1:0-12087 GCA_043759095.1 Acidobacteriota bacterium
GTGCGCTTGGACATGCTGCAGCCACCGCTGCAGGAGCCATGCCGACAGATTTCAGACTTGAGACTTCAGAGTTCAGACTTACTTCCCGGCGCTAGCCGGGGTGAGCATGCGCGCGGTCTGGCGCGACTTCATCCAGCTCTGCAGCTGCGCCATGTAGGTGTAGACGACCGGCGTCAGGAACAGCGTCACAAGCTGCGAGAACAACAAGCCGCCGACAACGACCAGGCCGAGCGGCTGCCGCGCTTCGCCGCCGGCGCCGTAGCCGACCGCAATCGGCAGCGCGCCGAGCAGCGCCGCCATCGTCGTCATCATGATCGGACGGAACCGGACCAGGCAGCCTTCGTAGATCGCCTCCTCCGGTGTCTTGCCGCCGCGCTCGGCTTCGAGCGCAAAGTCGATCTGCATGATTGCGTTCTTCTCGACGATGCCGATCAGCATGATCATGCCGACGAACGCGTAGATGTTCAGATCCATCCGGAAGACGATCAGCGTGACCAGCGCACCGAACGCCGCAGACGGCAGGCCCGACAGAATCGTGAGCGGGTGGATGTAGCTCTCGTACAGAATGCCCAGCACGATGTAGACGACCATGATGGCGATGACGAGCAGCACGGCAAGGTTGCCGAGCGAGTTTTCAAACGCTTTCGCCGCGCCCTGGAACGCGCCGCTGACTGTTTCGGGCAGCGTCTTGTCCGCGATGGCCTGCACGCGCGTCAGCACGTCGCCGAGCGACGCGCCGGGTGCGAGGCCGAAGGAGATCGTCACCGCCGGCAACTGACCGTGATGGTTGACAGTCTGCGGGCCGACGACCTGCGTCATTTTTGCCAGCGTGTCGAGCGGAACCACCGTGCCGGCCGACGTCGCGTTGGCGCCACCGGCGCCGGCCGCGCCGCCCGCGCCTGTGGCCGCAGCGGTCGCTCCGCCGGTTGCCGCACTCGCGTTCGTCCCCGTGGCGCTGCCCGCGGCGGGCGTCGCCTTGAAATACAGCAGCGACATCGCGGACGGGTCGTTCTGGAATTCCGGCGCGAGCTCCAGCAGCACTTTGTACTCGTTGACCGGCGCGTAAATCGTCGAGACCCAGCGCGGGCCATAGGCGTCGTAGAACGCGTTCTCGATCTGGCTCGCGGTGACGCCGAGCGCAGCCGCCTTGTCGCGGTCGATCTCGACGTTGACCTGCGGGCTGGAGATCTCGAGGTCGCTTGTCAGATCTTCGATCCCCTCGAGTCCGGTCAGCGCTTTCTTCAGGTCGCGCGACGCGGCGTACAACTCCTCGCGGTTGGGCGACTGCATCGAATACTGATACAGGCTCTTGCTGACCTGCCCGCCGATGCGGACCGTCGGCGGATTCTGCATGTAGACGTCCATACCGACGACCTTGGACATCTCCGGCCGCAGCCGCGCGATGATTTGCGTCGCCAGTTCCTTGCGCTCGCCTCGCGGTTTCAGGTGCACGACGATTTGCCCGAGATTGGGTCCGCCGAGTGTCGCCGCCGCGCTGCCGCCGATCGTCGAGACGAGACCCTCGACGTTCGGATCCTTGCGGAGGATGTTGGCCACCTGGTCCTGGTATTCGACCAGCTTGTCGTACGACGTGCCCTGCGCCGCTTCGGTGACCACCGCAATCTGATCAGTGTCCTGCTCGGGGATGAAGCCCTTCGGCACGAAGACAAAGAGGACGCCGGTCATGATCAGCACCACGACAAACGTGGCCATCGTCGCCGGGCGGTGCTTGAGGACGATCTTCAGCGCGTTGTCGTAGCCGCGCAGCAGGCTGTCGAAGCCCCGTTCGGTGGCTTTCCCGAACTTCGATGCATCGCCATGCTTGGTCGGCCTCTTCAGGAACAGGCTGCACAGCATCGGCGTCAGCGTCACGGAGACCACGCCGGAGATCAGAATCGCGACGCAGATGGTGACCGAGAACTCGCGGAACAGCCGTCCCAGGACGCCGCCCATGAACAGCACGGGGATGAACACGGCGGCCAGCGACAGCGTCATCGAGACGATCGTGAACCCGATCTCGCGCGATCCGACGAGCGATGCCGTCAGCGGGTCTTCACCCATCTCGACGTGCCGATAGATGTTCTCCAGCATCACGATGGCATCGTCGACGACGAAACCGACGGAGAGGATGAGGGCCATCATCGACAGGTTGTCGAGGCTGTACCCGAGCATGTACATCACCGCGAAGGTGCCGATGATCGAGAAGGGGAGTGCGAGGCTGGGGATCACCGTCGCCCAGACGTTGCGCAGGAACACGAAGATCACCATGATGACGAGTGCGAGCGTCAGGAGCATCGTGAACTGCACGTCGCGGTACGACTCGCGAATCGTGTCCGAACGATCGTAGAGAACGTCCATGTGAATGCTGGACGGCAGTTCCAGCTTCCACTGCGGCATCAGCGCCTTCACCGCGTCGGCGACCGCGATCGTGTTGGTGCCGGGCTGGCGCTGAATGCCGAGCGTGATCGCGCGCTGTTCGCCTTCCGGCGTGTAGAACCACGACGCCGTGCGCTCGTCCTCGACGCCGTCCTTGATGTTGCCCAGCTCGCCCAGGCGCACCGGAGCGCCGTTGCGGTAGGCGACGATCATGTTCTTGTATTCGTCGGCCGTCATCAGCTGGCCGGTGGCCTGCAGTGTGTAGGTTTTGTGCGGCCCGATGATCGACCCGGTCGGCGTGTTCACGTTCCACGCGCGCAGGGACTGCTCGACTTCGTTGATGCCGATCTGGCGGGCGGCGAGCTTGTGCGGATCGAGCTGCGCATGCACGGCAAACTTCTGGCTACCGAGCACCTGCACCTGGGCGACGCCGCTGACCATCGAGATGCGCTGCGCGATGCGCGTCTCGGCGTATTCATCCAGCGTCCACGGCGGTACCGTGGTCGACGTGATCACGAGATAGAGAACCGGCTGGTCGGCCGGGTTCACTTTCGTGAAGGTCGGCGGCGTCGGCATGCCCTGCGGCAGCAGGCGCGCCGCCTGCGTGATGGCGCCCTGCACGTCGACGGCGGCGCCGTCGAGGCTGCGGTTCAGGTCGAACTCGAGCGTGATCTGCGTGGACCCGAGCGAGTTGACCGATGTCATCGACTCGAGGCCGGCGATCATCGAGAACTGGTTCTCGAGCGGCGTGGCGACCGAGGCGCCCATCGTTTCCGGGCTCGCGCCCGGCAGCTGCGCGGTGACGAGCAGCGTGGGGAAGTCGACGTTGGGCAGGTCACTGACCGGCAACGAGCGATACGCGACCATGCCGAACAGCCCGATGGCCGCCATCAGCAGACTCGTCGCGATCGGCCGCTTGATGAACCCTTCAGAGATATTCAACTCTCAACTCTCAACTTTCAACTCTCACCGTTCAACCCCCTTACCGCTGAGAGTTGAGCCGTGAGAGTTCAGACTTGACCACTAAGCCGTGACCGGTTTTATCACGGCGATCTTCCGCGTCTTGAACAGGCCGGCCATGTAGGTGTAGACGACCGGCGTCAGATACAGCGTGATCAGCTGCGACACGACCAGGCCGCCGACGACTGCAAGCCCGAGCGGCCGTCGCGCTTCGCCGCCGGCGCCGTAGCCGAGCGCGATCGGCACCGACCCGAGCAGCGCCGCCATCGTCGTCATCATGATCGGCCGGAAGCGGATGACGCAGCCTTCGTAGATCGCTTCGGTCGGCGTCTTGCCGTGCTTGCGCTCGGCCTCCAGCGCGAAATCGATCTGCATGATCGCGTTCTTCTTCACGATGCCGATCAGCATCACCAGACCGACAAACGAGTAGATGTTCAGTTCGTTGCCGAACAGATACAGCGTGACCAGGGCGCCGAGGCCCGCCGACGGCAGCCCCGAGAGAATCGTGATCGGGTGGATGTAGCTCTCGTAGAGTGCGCCCAGCACGATGTAGACGACGCCGATGGCGATGAAGAGCAGCAGGCCGAGGTTGTTCATCGACTGCTGGAAGACCTTGGCCTGACCCTCGAAGCTGGTCGTGATGGTCGGCGGTAACAGGCGATTGGCCACCTGTTGCACCTTCGACGTCGCCGCGCCGAGCGACACGCCGGGCTTGAGGCCGAACGACACTGACACCGACGGCAGCTGGCCTGAATGGTTAATCGACTGCGGGCCGACCGTTTCCTTGAAGTTGATCACCGACTGCAGCGGCACGAGCGCGCCGCTCGGCGCCTTGAACGCGACCTTCTCGAGCGACTCGATGTGTCCCTGATATTTCGGATCGAGTTCGAGCAACACGCGGTACTGCGCGGTGTCTCCGTAGATCGTCGTCGCCCACTTTGGGCCCAGCGCGTCGTAGAGCGCGTTCTGAACCGTCGTCGCGTTGAGTCCGGTGGCGGCGGCCTTGTCGCGGTCGATCACGAGGTTGATGCGCGGGCTCTTCATCTCCATGTCGGTGGAGAGATCCTGCACGTCGGACACCTCGGCCTCGATGGCCGCCAGCAGCTTCGGCGCCCATTCATAGAGCTCTTCAGTGTTCATGCTCTGCATCATGATGCTGAAGTTCTGGTTACCCATGCGCCCGCCGATCTGCAGCGAGGGCGGCAGGCCGACGAAGCCGCGGAAGCCCGGATAACGCAGCAGCTGCGGGCGGATCTGCTGCGCGATCTGCTGCGCCGTGAGGTCGCGGTTGGCGCGTGGCAGCAGCTGCACCATGAGGCGGCCGTTGTTCGAGCCGCCGCCGCCGGGCCCGCCGCCGACGCTGGCGAGGAACGAGTCGACGTACTTGTTCTTGATCACGACGTCGCCGACCTGCTGGGTCCACTTCGACATGTCGTAGTACGACGTGCCCTGCGCGGCGCTCAGGCTCACGAACATCGAGTCGTTGTCCTGATCGGGAATGAACCCGGTCGGGATGATGTTGAACATGCGCACGGTCGCGATCGCCACGGCGACGAAGACGCCCAGCATCACCACGCGGTGGCGCAGGACGATCGCCAGACTCCACTCGTAGCCGTGCAGCAGGCCGTCGAATGCCCGGTCCATCAGACCGGCGAAGCCTTTCTTGGTGTGCACGACTTTCAGGAAGCGGCTGCAGAGCATCGGCGTCAGCGTCACCGACACGACGCCGGAAATCAGAATCGCCGTCGTAATCGTCACCGCGAATTCGCGGAACAGACGGCCGAGGATGCCGCTCATGAAGAGAATCGGGATGAACACCGCCGCCAGCGACGTGGTCATCGTCAGAATCGTGAAGCCGATTTCCGCCGAGCCCTTCAGCGACGCTTCGAGCGGCTTCTCGCCCGCCTCCATGTGGCGCACGATGTTCTCGAGCATCACGATCGCGTCGTCCACGACGAAGCCGATGGAGAGGATCAGCGCCATCATCGAGAGGTTGTTCAGGCTGAAATGCAGCATCTGCATCACGGCGAACGTGCCGAGGATGGAGAAGGGCAGCGCCAGCGCCGGAATCATCGTCGCCGAGGCGTTGTGCAGGAAGAGGTAGATCACGCCGACCACGAGGATCAGCGTGACCAACATCGTGATCTGGATGTCTTTGAAGGCGGAGCGGATCGTGCGCGACCGGTCCTGCCGGGGCGTCAGATGCACGGACGGCGGAATCTGCGACTCGAACGAGGGCAGGAGCGCGCGGACCGCGTCGGTGACCTCGATCGTGTTCGTGCCCGGCTGCCGCATCACCTGCAGCGTGATCGCCGTCTGCTTCAGCGGCGGACCCTCAGGGCCGTTCGGCTTGGTGTAGAACCACGAGCCGTTCATCACGTTCTCGACGCTGTCGATGACGTTGGCCACCTGCTCGAGACGCACCGGCGCGCCCTTGCGGTAGCTGACAATGATCGGACGGAAGGCCGCCGCGTTCATCAGCTGGCCGGCCGCCTTGATGTTGTAGGTGGAGTCGCCGAAGAGCTGCCCCGTCGGCAGGTTGACGTTCCAGTTCTGGAGCGCGGTGTCGATTTCGTTGAGCCCGATGTGCTGCGCGTGGAGCTTGTCGGGATCGAGCTGCACGCGGACGGCGTACTTCGACGCGCCCTGCACCTGTACTTGCGACACGCCGCTGACCATCGAGATGCGCGGCGCGATCATCGTTTCCGCGTACTCGTCCAGCGCCGACAGCGGCAGCGTGTTGGACGTGAGGTTCAGCATCAGAATCGGCTGGTCGTTCGGGTTGTTCTTCCGGAACGACGGCGCCGACGGCATGCCGGCCGGCAGCAGCGGCATGACCGCGGCGATCGCCGTCTGGACGTCGACGGTCGCGCTGTCGATGTCGCGGTTGAGGTCGAACTGCAGCGTGATGTTGGTGCTGCCCGAACCGCTGCGCGACGTCATCGAGTCGAGCCCGGCAATCGTCGTGAACTGCCGCTCGAGCGGGCTCGCCACCGACGAGGCCATCGTGACCGGATCGCCGCCTGGCAGACTCGCGTTGACGTTCAGCGTGGGGTAGTCCACCTGCGGGAGATCGCTGACCGGCAGCGCGCGGTAGGCGATGACGCCGAACAGCGCGATGCCGACCATCAGCAGACTGGTGGCGATCGGTCGGCGGATGAAAACTTCAGAGACGTTCACGTTTTTTCAACTCTCAGCTCTCAGCTCTCAAGTCTCAGAGTTGAGCCCTGAGAGTTGAGACCTGGTCAGTCGTCACTGACGTCCGCGGCCCTGGCCGCTATCTCCACGTGCGCCGCCGGCCCCGCCACGGCCGCCGCGTCCACGACCGCCGGCGCCGCGGCCGGACAGGTCTGTCGTGACGCGCGAGCCGGGCTCGAGCCGGAGCTGCCCTTCGGTGACGACCGTCTCGCCGGGCTTGAGGCCCTTCTGCACGACCGTGTCGTCCTCGACGCGCTGACCCACAGTGACCGAGCGCTGCTCGACCGTCTGATCGTCTTTCACGACGAACACGTACTGACCGTCCTGGCCGGTCTGCACCGCCTGCGATGGCACCACGGTCGCGTGATCGAGCGTCGTCAGACGCAGCGACACGCGCGCGAACTGCCCCGGCCAGAGACGCCGATCCGGGTTGTCGAATGTGGCTTTCAGCTTGATCGTGTCGGTCGTCATGTCGACCGCGTTGTCGACGAAGCTCAGCACGCCTGGCGCAGGCTGAGCGGCCGCGTCCTGCGGCGTGGCAGTGACCGGCAGTTTGCCGGACGCCATGTGCCCCTTGATCGTGCCGAGATGAATCGCCGGTACGGTGAAGGTGACCAGCACCGGCTGCACGCGCGCGACCGTCGTCAACTCGGTCTGGTTCGCGGTGACGAGGCTGCCGACCTTCACGCCGAGATTGCCGCTTTGGCCGTCGATGGCGGACCTGATCGTGGTGTAGTCGAGTGAGACCTTCGCGGCGTCGACCGCACCCTGCTGTGCGACGAGCTGGGCGCGCGCGCTTTCAATCGACGCGCGATCGGCCTTGACCGTGGCCGCGGTGGCGTCGGCCTGCGCGCGGGTCTGCTCGGCGACGTCCTTCGAGATGATGCCGCGCTGGTTCAATTGCATCTGACGCTCGGCGGACATCTGCTGATATTCGGCGTTGGACGCATCGCGCGCGAGCTGCGCTTCAGCCTGCGCGAGCAACGCGTGGTCGCGCACCAGGTTCGCTTCAGCCGACGCGAGCGCCGCTTGGAACGGACGACGATCGATCGTGAAGAGCAGTTGGCCCTGCTTGACGAGATCGCCTTCGTGGATGGACAGTTCCTGCAGGACGCCGGTCACCTGCGACCGCACCGAAATACTGGCGTAGGCTTCCACGTTCCCAATTGCCGCGAGATCGACCGGCACGTCTTTCGACGAAACTTTGGCGGTGACAACCGGCGCAGCGGCGCCATCGCCGCGGCCTCGCCCACCGCGTCCGCCGCCCGCTCCGGCTGCTGGCGTACTGCGGCCGCAGGCGGCGCTGATAATGGCAGCGGCGCACGCCCCGATAATGATGAGAGACCGGACAGAAACGCGTCTGAACACCGTTAGCTCCAGGCTGTTGGAAGGCACACTACATCTGTGTCGTACAGTCCGTGTCGTATAGCAGGATACGGGGGCATTGGGTGTGCCATTTACCCCCGGTACGTCATTTGATGTCTCTTTTCATTTTACTTACATTTTAATGGCGAACATAAGACGAATGGAAGACGCGGGACGCCCTACGACGCGTTGATGTTGCAGCCGCACGACTGCATGAAGGGCGACGACAGCTTTCAGCAGGAGTTGTGCGCTACTTCAGTATCGTCGCCTTCATTTCGCCTGATTGGGACAGGAAAGGGCTGAGGGCTGAGGGCTCGGGACCGGGGGCTTAGAGTCGTGCCGCCTTGATGATCGATGCCATGTGGGAGAGATATTTCTTGAAGGCGCGGCGGCCGGCGGCGGTCAGGCGGTACTCGGTGCGCGGGACGCGGCCTTCGAAGGTTTTCTCGCACCCGATGTAGTGCGCGTCCTCGAGCTTGCGCGCGTGGACGCTCAGGTTGCCGTCGGTGGTCTGCAGCAGCTTCTTCAGATCGTTGAACGTCAACCGCTCGTTCACGGCCAGCGCGCTGACGATCCCCAGGCGCAAGCGCTCGTGGATGAGGCGATCGAGCTCGAGCGCGCTGCGCGTCTCCCGCTTCTCAACCGTGAGTTCTGACTTCCGTAAAGCCTTAGCCACCGTATCTCCTTGCGATTACCAGACCGAATGCGATGTGGAGGCCGCCCCATCCCGGGACGGCGGTGAACGCGGACGCCCGCGACATCGTGTCGCGAATGAAGCGGATGTTCTCCATCGCATGCGCGTGGATTGGCTCGGGGGCGGCCATCGGCAAGAACTTTATATCAGAAAGGTGCGGGCTGCTGTGGCGCACGACTTAAGTCGTGCGCCACGATGAGACCTACTGCGCGCGGAGGAGGAGCACTGGAACCTTGACGAGGTGCCGGACCTTGTCGGCCGTCGCGCCGAGCAGCATGTCCTTCACGAACCGGTGACCGTGCGTGGACATCGCGATCAGATCGACGCCGAGTTCCTCGGACGCCTTGATCAGCTCCGTCGCCGGATCGCCCATCGCCAGGCGCGTCTCCACCGTGAAGCCCTGCGCTTCGAGGCCCGCGCGCACCTGCTCGAGATACACGCGGTCGGCTTTCATCTCTTCGGACTCGCGCAGCTTCAACTGATCAAAGTTGCGCGCCGCCCATCCGTCGGCGACGTGGACGAGCAGCAGCGACGCGCCGGTCAGTTTCGCCAACTGGGACACATGCGTCAGGATCGTGCGGTCGGCGGGTGAGTTTTCAACGGCGACGAGAATGCGTCGGTACATCTACAGGTCCACAAAGGTCTGATACAGGAGCCACACGTTGAGCGCTGCGATGATAACCGCAACGGTCCACGCCAGCACCTTCACCCACAGCGGGTTTGCGAACGAGCCCATCTTGTGCGGGTCGCCCGTGAACATCACCAGCGGGAACACCGCGAACGGCAACTGCAGGCTGAGGACCACCTGGCTCCCGATAAGCAGCGGGCCGGCGCCGCGCTCACCGTAGATGTAGACGACGATCACCGCCGGGATGATCGCAATGAGCCGGGTCACCAGCCGCCGCAGCCACGGACGGAGGCGCAGGTTGATGAAGCCCTCCATCACGATCTGACCTGCGAGCGTCCCCGTCAGCGTCGCGTTCTGCCCCGAGCACAACAGCGCCACCGCGAACAGCACGCTCGCCATCGTCGTGCCGAGCAGGGGCGAGAGGAGCTGATAGGCGTCGCCGATTTCCGCCACGTCCTGGTGGCCCGTGCCGTGAAAGGTGGCTGCGGCCATGATCAGAATCGCGGCGTTGATGAAGAGCGCGAACATCAGCGCGACGGCGGAATCGATCGACGCGAAGCGGATCGCTTCCTTCCGGTTCTCGTGCGTGTCGCCGTATTTCCGCGTCTGCACGATCGACGAGTGCAGATACAGGTTGTGCGGCATCACCGTCGCGCCGAGGATGCCGATGGCGATGTAGAGCATGCTCGGGTTGCTGAGGATCTCCGCGCGCGGGATGAAGCCCAGCGCGACGCCGGCGAGATCCGGACGCGAGAGCCACAGCTCCACCGCGAACGATCCCGCGATCAGCACGATCAGCGCGACGACGAGCGCTTCGACGTAGCGGAAGCCGCGGTGCTGCAGGAACAGGACGACGAGCACGTCGAGCGCCGTGAAGATGACGCCGAGCAGCAGCGGCAAATGGAAAAGAAGATTCAGCGCGATCGCGGCGCCGATCACTTCGGCCAGGTCGCAGGCGGCAATCGCGATTTCGCACAGCACCCACAGGACCCAGACGACGGGCTTGGAGTAGCTGTCGCGGCAGGCCTGGGCGAGGTCGCGTCCGCTGGCGATGCCGAGCCGCGCGGACAGCGCCTGGAGCAGGATCGCCATCAGGTTCGAGATCATGATGACGCTGAGCAAGGTGTAGCCGTAGCGCGCGCCCCCGGCAAGGTCGGTTGCCCAATTTCCCGGGTCCATGTAACCGACGGCCACCAGGTAGCCAGGGCCCGCAAACGCGAACAACTTGCGCCAGAATCCAGCGCCTTCGGGGATGGTGATCGTGCCGTGGACTTCAGGAAGGCTGAGCCCGCTCGAGGGGAGGCGCCAGCCTCGGGTAGATGCCGCAGGAGTTTCGGTTGCCATGCTGATTAATTTTGACTGTTCAAAATACCAGACTACGGCAGGGTTTACAACCTCGAAGTTCAGAAGTCCACGTGCAGCCGCAGCATCTCCACGACGACCGGTCCGCGATCCCGGTTGTAGCCGGGGTGATCGATGAACTGCAGCCCGCCGGCGGCGGACACGCCGCGCCACAGATGCGCGGTGTAGTACGTCTCGAGGATGTTCTCGCGGCCGTAGTTCAACGCGCCGTCACCGAGCAGGAATCCGTTGCCGCCGAGCGCGAGGTAGTCGCGATGCGGCTGCGACAGACCATTCGAGACGACGGCCACGCCCAGTCGATCCTGCGATCGGCTCCACGGCCCGCCGGTGAGATCGCCACCGGCCTGGACGGTGTTGTTCACCTCGGTATATGCAAACGACTCGTTGTGTCCCTCGTTCCATCCGGCTCGCGCGAACACGCGCGCGAGTGTGGGAAAGGTGTATTCCGCGTTCGCGCCCGCGCCGGTCTTCACGCGACCCTGCACGCGATGCGCGGTCACATCGGGCTTCGCCTCGCGGCCGGAGAGAAAGGCGGCGTTCGCTTCGTCGTAGCTGCCCATGTCCGCGTGATTGGCGTACCCGAGCAGCCGCAGCACCCACCCTGCCGCCGGGCGAAGTTCCAGTTCGAGATTTTCGGCGTGCGCACGCGAGATCTTCCAGTCCAGGTCGATGCCGTTGGCGACCGTCGGCATCAGCGCCTCGCCGAATCGCAGCGACCATCGCGGTGTGTCGTACTCCACGATGGCCGCGTTCGTGTAGCCGCGCGTGTCCGCGGCGTAGTCGTACGCGCCGTTGTTGTCCACCGTCCAGTTCGTGAACTGGAGATGACTGTCGCTGCCGACAGCGTTGGCGTCGAAGAAGTCCGCCATGCCCAGTTTGCCGGCGCGGATTTCGAGCCGCCGCGAGGGTACTTGCGCGGCCAGTGCGAACGCGTTGGGCGTGGCGCTCACCATCTCGCGGCTGAGCGGAATCGTGATATGCACCATTGCGCGCGCGATGTACGGCGCCGCGCCCAGCGTGGGATTGCGGACCACATCCAGGTTCGTGAATCCCGCAAGGCCGAGCGCGTCGCTGAGGCCCTGTCCACCCGCGCTCTCGATGTCGAACAGCAATTCGGTGTGGCCCGGCAGCTTGACGCCGGTGTAGATCGTCCACAGCCGCGACAGCGCCTGCTCGCGATTGGACCGCAGGCTGTTGTCGCCCTCGTAGGGGGAGGTGAACGTCCCGTGCGTTTGAGAAATCAGGTTGAGCTGACCAGACAGCCACCACCGGCTCTCCTCAGGGTGCGGAAACATCGTCGTCTCCGCGGCGGGTGGCGCGTTCGGCGTGGTTTGCGCCGTTGCGGATACGGGGCCGGCGACGAAGAGCAAGGCGACAAAGACGATGGACCGGTTGATCACTGTGTCAAATGGTAATCCTTGAAGCGCTCGCGGAGCTCGCTCTTCTTGAATTTGCGAGCGGACGTGCGCGGGATCGCGTCGATGAATTCGAATGCATCGGGCAG
>JAYVMG010000151.1:0-12083 GCA_043759095.1 Acidobacteriota bacterium
CGAGTACAGCTTCACCTTCGGCGCCAGGCTCGGCATGATGCGCTCGATGAGCTCCATCACCTTCTGATATTCCTGCGCGTTGTCGATGCGGATCGCCTGAAAATCCTCGGTCAGCAGATCGCGCAACAGGCGCGCGACGATGCTCTGCTCCTGGAACAGCACGGCCGGCGCGCGAGACGACTCGTTGCGCTGGCGCATCTCGGTCCAGATCTTGTGGAAGGCGTCGAGGTCGCCGAGGATGTCCTCCTTCGGCCGTCCGCCCGCCGCCGTGCGGATGATCACGCCGCCGGTGAAACCGTGCGCCTCGCGGAACTCGCGGACGATGCCGCGCAGCCGGCCGCGCTCCTCGCGCGATTCAATCTTGCGCGACACGCCGATGTGATCGACCGTCGGCATGAACACCAGGAACCGCCCTGGCATCGTCACGTGCGAGGTGAGGCGCGCGCCCTTGGTGCCGAGCGGCTCCTTCACGACCTGGACGACGATCTCCTGACCTTCCTTGAGGAGTTCCTCGATCTTCTGCTGAGGCTTGTCCTGACGATCGCGCTCGGGCCGCCCTTTGTGGCCGCCGCCGTTGCCGGCGCCGCCCGCCTCGTCATCATCGTCGCCGGCGAGCTTGTCGAATTCGACGAGCGTGTCGATAACGTCCGCGACGTAGAGGAAGCCATCGCGCTCGAGGCCGAGGTCGATGAAGGAGGACTGCATGCCGGGCAGTACTTTCGACACCCGGCCCTTGTAGACGTTGCCGACGACACCGCGGTGCCGTTCGCGTTCGACGAAAATCTCAGCGACCAGGTCGTCTTCAAGAATGGCCACCATCGTTTCGTGGCCGTTGGAGGAGACGATCATCTCCTTCGTCATCACAAACTCCTTTGGCATCCGTAGGGCACGGCGTTCACGCCGTGCCTCGAGGGCCGGTCTGAAGACCGACCCCTACGCACACCGGTTAGTTCGTGAATCTGCGCATGCGGACGTTCAGCACCAGCCCGAAGCCCGCGAGGGTCGCAATCATCGACGACCCTCCGTAGCTCATGAGCGGAAGCGTGAGTCCTTTGACGGGCGCCAGCCCTGCCGACATGGTGATGTTGTAGATCACCTGAAAGGTAAAGCTGGCGAGCACGCCAAGCACGAGGTACGACCCGAGCCGGTCCTTGGCCAGCCGAGCCGCCTCGAGCGCGCGCAGAATCACAAACAGATACAGACCGAGCGCCACCAGGACGCCCGCAAAACCCTGCTCCTCGGCCAGCACCGAGAAAATGAAATCGTTATGGGCAACCGGCAGGAAGCGAAGTTGCCCCTGAGTCCCTTTCTTGAACCCTTTGCCGGTGAGGCCCCCCGATCCGACCGTGATGCGCGCCTGAATCTGCTGGTAGCCGGCGCCTTTCGCATCCTGAGACGGATCGAGGAACGTCGAAACACGGGATTTCTGATAGTCCTTGAGCGCGAATTTCCATGCGACGGGTGCCGCGAGGATCAAACAGAGGAACAGGAGGCCGAAGATGCGCATGCGCATCCCGGCGAGATAGGCAATCGCGAAGAACACCGGCAGCAGCGTCACCGCCGTGCCGAGATCCGGTTCCTTCGCGATGAGGGCGAGAGGGATCAGCGTCAGTACGCCGCCGACGGCCAGGTCGGCCCATGACGGCGCACCGCGGTTTTCGCCGAAGAACTTGGCCAGGACGAGGGCGACGGCTACCTTGGCGAATTCGGACGGCTGCAGATTGAAGAGCTTCAGGGGAATCCAGCGGCGCGCGCCCATCTGCACCATGCCGAAAAACATGACATAGACGAGCAGCGCGCACATGCCGAAGTAGATCAGGTGCGACTTGTCGGTGAACGTGCGGTAGTCGAGCGTCAGCATGAACACCATCGCGAACAGGCCGAGGACGATCGCGTAGAGCTGCGTGATGTACAGGCGCGACGTGGCGCGCGTCGGATCGGCGGTCGTGCTGTTGATCATCACGACGCCCAGCACGCAGAGCGCGAGGATGGCGATCAGCAGCGCCCAGTCGACGTGATGGTAGAGGCGTCGTTCGAACACGCGTCAGTCCTGCCCGCCGGCAACCGGGCCGCCGACACGTGCGTACGGATCGATGTAATTCAGATGAAAGTCGGCCGGCACGAGCGGGAGCGGCTTCCCTTCCTTTTTCGCGAAAAACGTCTCGAGGATGTGGTGCGCCACTGCCGCGGCATTCCCGCCGTGGATCCCATGCTCGAGAAAGACGACACCGGCGATCTGCGGATTGTCGCGCGGCGCGAAAAACACGAACCAGCCGTTGTCGCGCAGGTCCTTGGTGGTCCGGCCGGCGGCGACGCGCCCGGCGTTCGAAATCACCTGCGAGGATCCGGTCTTGCCCGAGACGTCGTAGCCGATCAGGCGCGCGCGGCCGCCGGTGCCGCCCTGATTGACCACCATCCAGAGACCGTCACGGATGGCCTGCAGCTTCTCGGGATCGATGATGACCTTCGACTGCGGCGGCGGCGGCGGCGCCGGTTTCCAGCCGGAGCCGTCGTCCACCGCCTTCAGCAGATGCGGCGTCACGCGCGTACCGCCGTTGGCCAGCGTCGCCATGTAGACGGCCATCGAGACCGGCGTGACGGCGACCGCGCCCTGCCCGATGCCCACAGAGATGGTCTCCCCCGCGTACCATTTCTCGTGCATCTTCTCGCGCTTCCACTCGGTGGACGGCACGAGCCCCTGCACTTCGTTCGGCAAGTCGATGCCACTCTTGACGCCGAGCCCGAGCAGCGTCGCCCATTTATTGATCTTGTCGACGCCGACGATGTTGGCGACCGTGTAAAAGTACACGTCGCACGACTGCTCGATCGCGTGCCGCAAGTCGATGGACCCATGGCCACCGGGCTTCCAGCACTTGAAATCGTGCCCATAGAAATTCGCGTGGCCCGCGCAGTGCGCGTGGAAGTCTGGCGTGATGATCCCTTCCTCGAGTCCCGCCAGCGCGACCGCCATCTTGAACGTCGAGCCGGGAGAGTAACGCCCCTGGATCGCGCGGTCCTGCAACGGCTTCAGCTCGTCGGTGTTGAGTGAGGCCCACGTTGCGCGATCGATGCCGGCGGCAAACGCGTTCGGGTCGTAACTCGGCACGCTGGTGAAGCCGAGTACATCGCCGTTCGAGGGATCAAGCACCACGGCGGCGCCATTGAAGCCGGCGACCCGGAAGCCGTCCTCGATCGCCTTCTGCACGTCGTAATCGATCGTCAGCTGGAGGCGACGGCCTTCGATCGGCGCGTCCTCATCGAGCGTCCGAATTTCGCGTCCAACGCTGTTGACCACCACGCGCTTCGCGCCGTCGGCGCCCATCAGCAGCGCGTTGTAGACTTTCTCGATCCCCGCCTGCCCGACGATGTCGCCGCTCTTGAGACCGTCGCTGTCGGTGACCTGCGCGTCGTTCACTTCGCCGACGTAGCCGAACAGGTGCGCCGCCATCGCTTCCGGGTACCGCCGCGTCGGCACCTGCTCGACGACCACGTCCGGCAGCTCGAAATCGAGCCGCCGCGCGCGGATCGCCGCCACCTGCGCAAGCGTCGCGTCCTGGATGATCGTGATCGGCCGGTACGTCGGCTCCTTGCGATGGCGCTCGACGATTTGCCGCACGCCCGCCTCGTCGAGTCCCATCACCGACGCCAGCAGACGCACGGTGCGATTGAGATCCTTGGTGTGCTCGCGAACGATGGAGATGCTGTAGGACCGGCGGTTCTCGACCAGCACGTGCAGGTTGCGGTCGAACACGATGCCGCGCGGCGCGCGCAACGCGAGCGTTCGCTGATGGTTGTTCTCCGCCATCTCCTCGAACTTCGCGTGCTCAACAACCTGCATCACCCAGAATCCAACCGCGAGTACCGAAAAGATCGCGACGGTCGCGTACTGGAGGATCGTCAGGCGGATGGTGGTGTGGCGCCGGTCTTCAACCATAACAAGCTACATCTTACGTTTTCAGCGCCGCATCCGGGACTTCCCGGCTCGCCGCCGTTCCACTGCTCCAGGCAGCAGTTCGACGAGCTGAAATGCGACGACGCCGACCACGGCATTGGCCGCCGCCTGGCCGGCCACAGCCCCGATGGGCGCGCCAAAATGCCTCAAGTCGAGCAGCACGTACAGGCCCATGAACACGACCGCGTGCAGCACGGTGGCCCCGAAGAACACCACGAATCTGGGCAACGACGCGGTGACGATGAACTGCGTGCCAATGATCCCGGCCAGGAATCCCACCAGCGTCTTCGCCAGGCCGCCGATGCCGATGACGCTGCTCGACAGCGCGTCCTGGGCGAGGCCCGCGAACGTGCCCGACAGCAGCCCGGTCGCTGGCCCCGACGTCAGCGCCACGTAGACCACCACGACCAGCACGAGGTCGACCGCGATGGACCCGCGCACGAGAAAGCGGGCAGCGGTGGTCTGCAGCGCCAGCGCGACCGCGACGGCCAAGATGACCCCGGCGACCTTCACTCCGACGCGCCTTCGACGGCCTGCCGCGCGGGCGTCGGCGTCAGCACCACGAGCACTTCTTCGAGCGACGAGAAATCCACCGCCGGCTTGATCATGATCCGCTTGTAGGCGCCGCCGGCCTTCTCCACTGACTCGACGCGGCCGATCACGAAGCCCTTCGGATAGATCCCGTCGATGCCCGAGGTCACCACCACGTCACCGGCGACGATGTCGAAGACCTCCGAGACGTATTCCATGCGCAGGCGATCGTCGCCCGCACCGACGACCACGCCCTGGGCGCGCGTGCGCTGCACGATCGCGCCGGCCGCCGCGTTGCGGTCGACGAGGAGCTGGACCTTCGCTGACCGCAAGCTGGGCACGACGAGCCGGCCGACGATACCGGCCGGCGCGATGATCGCCATGTCGGCTTTCAACCCTTCGCGCGTGCCCTTGTCGATCGTCAGCGTACGAAAGTCGGGCGTCGCGGCCGCGCCGATGATCTCGGCGGCGACCGTCTTCAACGCGAGATGGTCGCGCAGGTCGAGGAGCTTCGCGAGCCCCCCCGCGCGATCCGCCAGGGCCCGCTGTTCCTGCACCGCCACCTGCGCGACCGCCAAATCGCGCTGCAGCGCATCATTCTGCACTTTCAGATTCCGCAGGCCGATATAGCCGGTCCAGACGTGGCGGAACCCGGCGAAGCCGCCGGACAGGCCGCGCTGCACTTCCGAGAAAATGCCGAAGGTGACCGCTTCGATCACCGGCACGCCGCTCTTCGAGTTCACCTGCGCGGAGATCAGCAGAATCTGCCCGAGGGTGACCGCGAGAAACAGGGAGCCGGATCGCTGGCGGATGTCCAGGAGTGCCACTTAATCGATCGAGATCTTCCGCAGCAGGTTGAAATCCGACAGCATCTTGCCCGCGCCGAGCACGACCGACGACAGGGGATCTTCGGCCATCGCGAGCGGCAGACCGGTCTCCTCGCGCAACCGCTTGTCGAGGTTCTTCAGCATCGACCCGCCGCCGGTCAGCACGATGCCGCGGTCCACGATATCGGCGGACAGCTCGGGCGGCGTGCGCTCGAGCGCCACGCGCACGGCGTCGACGATCACGTTGACCGTTTCGGCGAGCGCCTCGCGGATTTCCTCGTCGGTAATCGTGATCGTCTTCGGCACGCCCTCGATCAGGTGCCGCCCCTTGATCTCCATCGTCAAGCGCTCATCGAGCGGGAAGGCGGAGCCGATTTCGATCTTGATCGCCTCGGCGGTACGTTCACCGATCAGCAGGTTGTACTGTTTCTTCACGTACTGGATGATCGCCTCGTCCATCTCGTTGCCGGCGACGCGGACCGCCTTGCTGTAGACGATGCCCGCCAGCGAGATGACCGCGATGTCCGTGGTGCCGCCGCCGATGTCGACGATCATGTTGCCCGCCGGTTCGGTGATCGGCATGCCGGCGCCGATCGCCGCGGCCATCGCCTCTTCGACCAGGTGCACCTCGCTCGCCTTGGCGCGGTAGGCGCTGTCCTTCACCGCGCGCTTCTCCACCTGCGTGATCTCGGACGGCACGCCGATCACGATGCGCGGGCGGACCCAGACGTTGCGGTTGTGCGCCTTCTTGATGAAGTAGGTCAGCATCTTCTCGGTGACTTCGAAGTCCGCGATGACGCCGTCCTTCATCGGCTTGATGGCGACAATGTTGCCGGGCGTCCGGCCGAGCATGTCCTTGGCGTCTTTGCCAACGGCTTCGACCCGGCCGGTCACCTTGTTAATCGCTACGATGGAGGGCTCGTTGACGACGATCCCCTTGCCACGGGCGTAGACGCAGGTATTGGCCGTGCCGAGATCGATGGCCAGGTCACTCGAGAACAACGACAGCATCGAACGAAGACTCAAATCGAAACTCCTATAGTCGTTAATGACTAGCTATCGGCGGGAGCGGCTGCGGCCTGAATACCGTTCTTGCCGGAATCTTTTACCTGGTACATCGCCTTATCGGCGGCCTGGACGAGTTCTTCGGCCGAATTGGCGACGTCGGGCAGGGTTGCCACCCCGACCGACGCGGTGAGGCGAATCGCGAGGCCGTCGCCCGCGAGAAACGTGTAGGCCGCAATCTTGTCGCGCACACGCGCCCCGACCGCGAACGCGCCTTCGCCGCCCGTGTCGGGCAGGATGATGGCGAACTCGTCGCCGCCGAAGCGCGACACCACGTCGGTCTCTCGGGCGCTGGCGCGAATGACGGCGGCCGCCTCCACGAGCGCGCGGCTGCCGAACAGGTGGCCGTGTGTGTCGTTGACGGCCTTGAAGCCGTCGAGATCGATGAACAGCAGCGAGAGCGGGCGGCCGCTGCGCGACGCGCGCTTGGTTTCCCGCCGCAGCACGAGGTTCAAGTACCGCGAGTTGTAGAGGTGCGTCAGGTCATCGGTGACCGACAGCGCCTCGGCGCGCTTGAGCAGCAGCGCGTTGTCGAGTGCGATCGAGGCCGGCTCGAGCAACACGCGCACCGCGCGGAGCAGGCTCTCGGGCATGCGCGGCTCGCGCGCGGACACCTGCGGATCGAGGGCGACGAGCGCACCGAGGCGGCGCCCGCGGCAGCTGAGCGGAAACGCGATCACTGCGCCGGTGTGCGCGTCAGACACGCGCGTGTCGCGCGCGAGATCGGGCGTCACGAATTCCTGGCTGCGGTTCATCACCCACGTCGCGACTGCGCGCACGGCCGGTTCCATATCCGGCGTCAGCCCGCGATCGGCGAGAACGGACAACTGACCCGACAGATCCGCGGACACGACGGCCCAGCACGGCGCCGACAGCCACGTCACAGCGTGGTCGAGGATCACGTCGGCGATCTTCTGCGGATCGAGAGTGGCGTTGACGCCGCGCACGATATCGAGAAATGCGTCAGGGCGCTCCACGCGGCGCAACTTGGATCGACTTTTTCCGGCGGGTCCGGCCGCCTGATACAACGCAACAGTGATTCGTGGGGCTCGACTGGCTGAAGACATCAGCTAAGTGCTTCTGTTCTCGATAAATATAGCACATAGCGACCTTGTAACTGCTTGCCACTTCGCAAGTTCATGGCCTAAAATAGGGGTTTCCAAGGTGCCCCAATGACCATGCTTGATCGGATGCGCCGCCACAGGGACTGGCTCAAGTGGAGCCTCGGCCTGGTGTGCGTGGCGTTTGTCCTTTTTTACATCCCTGATTTTCTGCGCGGCAACGGTGCGGACGCGGCCTCTGGCGACACGATCGCCAAGGTCGAGGGCCGCGAGATCACGAGCGGTGACTTCCGCCGGACGTATCAAGCCCAACTGCAAGCGTATCGATCAGCGTACGGCGGCAACATGAGCGATCAGCTGCTGAAGCAGCTGGGCATCGAGCAGCAAATTCTGCAGCAGATGGTCGACGAGCGCGCCGCGCTGGCCGAAGCCGACCGCCTCGGCATCAAGGTCAGCGACGAGGAAGTGCGTCAGCGCATCTTCGCGACGCCGGCGTTCCAGGAGAACGGCGGGTTCATCGGCGAAGCGCGATACCAGCAGCTCCTGCGGATGCAGCGGCCGCCGATGGTCGCGTCGGAGTTCGAGGACAACGTGCGCCGCAGCCTCTCGGTGGAAAAACTGCGCGGTTCGCTGACTGACTGGCTATCGGTGAACGACAAGGATCTCGAGAAGGAATACCGCCGCCGCAACAACAAGGTCAAGCTCTCCGTCGTCAGCTTTACGGCGGACAGCTTCCGGACGCAGGTGACGGCGACGGACGCCGAGGTTGCGACCTACTTCGACGGCCACAAGAACGATTTCAAAATTCCCGAGAAACGGAAGATCCGCTATCTGCTGCTCGACATCGACGGGATGCGCGCGAAGGTCGTCGTGCCGGCCGCCGACATCGAGAAGGAATACAACAACAACAGCGAGCAGTACACGACGCCGGAGCAGGTCCGCGCCAGCCACATCCTGCTGAAGACCGAGGGCAAGGACGATGCGGCGGTCAAGGCGAAGGCGCAGGAACTGTTGAAGCAGGCGAAAGCCGGCGCCGATTTCGCGGAACTCGCCAAGAAGAATTCTGACGACACCGACAGCGCGAAGAACGGCGGCGATCTCGACTACTTCGGCCGCGGGCGCATGGTGCCCGAGTTCGATCAGGTCGTATTCGCGATGACGCCGGGCACGACGAGCGACGTGGTGAAGACCGGGTTCGGCTACCACATCATCAAACTCGTCGACAAAAAGAACGCGACCACACGGCCCCTCGCCGAGGTGCGGCAACAGCTGACCGATCAGCTCGCCTACCAGCGCGCGCAGACGCAGGCGGCCGACCTCGCGCAGAACCTCGGGAAACAGATCACCAAAGCGGCGGATCTCGACAAAGTGGCCAAGGCGCAGGGCCTCACCGTTCAGGAGTCGGGATTCTTTGCCAAGGACGAACCGATCCTCGGCCTCGGGCCGTCGCCGGAAGCCGCGAACAAAGCGTTCGACATGAAGCCCGGCGACGTATCCGGAGCGTTGCGCGCATCGCGCGGGTTCGTGTTCGAAACGCTGGTCTCCAAGCAGGACCCGTACGTGCCCAAGGCCGAGGACGTGAAGGACCGCGTGCGCGACGAAGTCGTGAAGCAGAAGGCGAAGGACGTCAGCCGGCAGAAGGCGGCGGACGTCGCGGTCAAGCTACGGTCGGCGACTGATTTCGACAAAACCGCGAAGGCGGCCGGCGTCGAGGCGAAGACGACGGAACTCCTGACGCAGGACTCGCCGATTCCCGACCTGGGCGTGGCGCCCGCCGTCGAAGAAGCGGCGTTCAAACTGGCGGTGGGTGCGGTCAGCGATCCGATCGCGACCGAGAACGGCACCGCCGTCATCAAGGTGCTGGAGAAAAAGGAAGTGACGCCGGAAGAGTGGGCCTCGTCGAAGGACCGCTTCCGCGAAGAACTCCTGACCGACCGCCGCAACCGCTTCTTCTCCGCCTACATGGCGAAGGCGAAGCAGAAGATGAAGATTGAAGTGAACCGCGAGTCGCTGCAGCGAGCCGCGAGTTAGTGATGTGCCACGAAGGCACGAAAACACGAAGAAGAAAGCTAACGTAAGAAGGTCGACGGCATCAGTGCGAGGATCTCGCCGCGATGAAACATCGCGAACGGGCCTCGCATGATGCGGATCACTTCGATCTCGCCTTTCGAGAGGTTCGCATCCAGCCACGATCCGGCGGCGGCCGCCTGGATCTCGCTCGACCCGCTGAACTGATCCGACAGCAGCTCGTAGAAGTTCTTGCGCGGCGGATAGACGACCAGCTCCACGTCGCTGTCCGCCGCAATCTTCGCGCGCTGCTTGGCCACCGCGACCGCGCGGTCCAGCCCGCCTAATTCATCGACCAGCCCGTTCTGCTTCGCCTGGCGCCCCGTCCACACGCGACCCTGCGCGAGCGCGTCGATCTTCTCCGGCGTGCTGTGCCGCGCTTCTGCGACCTTCTCGACGAACTGGTCGTAGAACGACTGCAGCTGCTCGTCCACTTTCTTCAGCTCTTCCGCGTTGTACGGGCGGGCCGGCCCGTTCATCTCCGCGTGCCGGCCGACGCTGGTCGCCTCGATCTTCGCGCCCACCTTCTCGTAGACCCCGCCGGTGACGAACTTGCCGCCGAAGATGCCGATGGATCCGGTGAGCGTGGACGGCTGCGCGACGATCACCTGCGCCGGCATCGCGATGTAGTAGCCGCCGGACGCCGCCAGATCCGACATGGACACGACCAGCGGCCGATCCGCGCGCTCGGTTTTCGTGATGACCAACTCGCGCCAGATCGCGTCTGACGCCGATGCAGATCCGCCGGGACTGTCCACGCGCAGGACGATCGCGCGCACCGAACTGTCCTTGCGCGCCTGACGGATGTAGTCGATCAACGTATCAGCGCCAGCCACCGCACCGTTGACCGGATCGTAGCCGCTCCTGCCGCCGTTGATCGTGCCCGTCGCATAGATCACCGCAATGCGCGGACCTTTGTTCAGGCCGAGCGACGACAGGCTGACGCGAGCGTAATCGTCCGTGTCGAGATGACGGCGTACCTCGCCTGCACGAAGCTTGTCGTCCACTTGATCTTCGTACGCCACATCGTCGACCAGGCCGGCGTGCAGCGCGTCTTCGGGCAGGAACGGACCATCGTCGAGCAGCGTGCGGATGTCGGCTTCGTTTTTCTTGCGGCCATCGGCGATGCCGCGCACGATCTGTTCGTAGAGATCGCGGTTCATCGACTCGTCCATCTCCTTGTGCGGAGCGGTATAGCCCTTTTCCTTGAAGGTGTTCACCGCGGTCTTGTACTTGCCGATGCGGTGGAGATCGGCGACCGCGCCGATCTTGTCGAGCGTGCCGCGGAGGAACAGTTCGTACGTCGCCACGCCGACCAGGTCGAGCGGCGTGGACGGCATCAGAAACACCTTGTCGGCCGCTGTCGCGAGGTAGTACTCGCGGTCGCCGCCGTATTCCAGATAGGCATAGACCGGTTTGCCGGACTTCTTGAAGTCGAGCACCGCATCGCGCACTTCCTGGATCTTGGCCCAGAACGGCGACTCGAATCCGGTCGGTTTGAGCAGCACCGCTTTCACGCGCGGGTCCACCTTCGCCTTGCGCAGGTTGTCGACGATCGATCGCACCGTCGGCGTCTTCGATCCGCGCAGGTAGTTGACGACGTCAGCCGGCGCCACTTCGGAGAGCGAACCGCCGACACGCAGGACCAGCGTCGCGTTGGACGGCACGGCCGGCTCGCGGCCGACGAGCACGTACATCAGCGTGAAGCCCACGAGCGAGATGAACACGGCGAATCCGAGGAGCGTGAAGAGGATGGCAAAGCCGCGGCGGGCCATAAGAGTCACCTATTAGATCTGAGTATAGCCGTCTGGCGAGGAAGCCGTGGCGCGCAATTCCTGCTGAGTCCGCCCTGATCGTGCGTCGCAGTTCCTGCAACAGAATCCGCGCGCGACCGGCCATTCTGCTCGAATTTCGAACGTTTTCTGACTCGGCCGCAGCGGCATCGTCTTCGCATTTCGACGATGCTATGATCCGCAATCCCAGAAGACGTATGACTGTCGCCCAGCTCAAAGAACGGATGGACGCTGGCTTCAATGACCAGCGTGTCAGGATCGATGCGGGCTTCAGTTCGATGAACGACAAGCTGAGCGCCATCCTGCGCATCCTCGACGAAAAGTACACGCACCACCACAAGATCGTGACCAATCATGAAGACCGCCTCCAAGATCTCGAAACCTGGCGTCGGGCGAAACAAGATACCGCTCGATGACCGCGTCGGACCCGCGGCTGAACGCCGCCGGGACCGGCGGCAGTGGTACAGGCTGTTCGCTCCGCCCGACGTCCGTCACCGGAGGCGCGAGGCGCGGCGTTGGATTGAAGAGATGATCGTGCGCACGACGAATCCCCGCGTATTCCAACGTCGCCCGGGCGAGCGTCTGTTCGATACCGTGGCGGAGCGAAAAGTCGTGGCGGACGCGCTGTACGACGCGTTGCGCCGAGACGACCCCGAGTTGCTCCTCGCGGTCGAGCGCGTACAGTTCGAAGACCGCGCGCGCGACACGGGCATCACACTCGAAATGTGGAAGTCACGTTCGCACCGCCGATCGGAGCGCCTCACGGAAGTCCGAGCCGAGATGCAAC
>JAYVMG010000152.1:0-4550 GCA_043759095.1 Acidobacteriota bacterium
TGGTTCCCGTACTTCATGCGCCGGCTCGGCGAGCGGCCCGCCAACGTCATGTTCGTCGTCCGCGGCATCCTTGGGGAACGCGGGTAATACACCCGCCCGCCGGATTACTCTCTTCCGTTGCCGGTTCTACAGTCCAGTTCGTTCGTAATTCACATTCGCCTCAACACTTAGGAGCCCGCCGCATCGTTCGGCATGGCTTTTGAAGACCTCCGTGTCGAACGACATGGCAGGAGGAGGAGACATGGTTACGAACTATCCCCACACCTTCACGGCGATTGATACGCACCAGGCGGCCGCGCATCACACGCGCACGAGCGGCTTCGGTCAGCATCTCCGGCAACTGTTCTGCGGCCTCCACGGACACGACACGCTGCTGCATTTCGAAGACGATCGAATATCGCTGCGCTGCGTCTCGTGCGACCACGAGACGCCGGGCTGGGAGCTGAACGAGACGCCGCCGACGGTGACCGTCAGGGGTGACGCGCGGCGCCACATGCTGGCGCAGCCCGAGCTCGTCCGGGCGCGCCGCGTCGCATAGGCGGTCCCGGGCCGATGCTCGTCAGCAGAATCGGCGGGCCAACTCGACCAGCGCGTCGCGACACAGCAGGACGTCCGCCACGTTGACGTATTCCTCGATGGAATGCAGACCGGCGCCGCCGGGACCAAAGAGGATCGAGGGAATGCCGGCGTGTCCCAGCACCGCCGCATCGGTCCAGAAGCTCGCACCGGTGATGCACGGACGGCCGCCCGCGGTCGCGAGCGCAGTCGTCAACATCCGCGGCAGCTCGTGATCAACGGGGACTTCGTATCCAGGCCGGCTGAATCGCGCGGTTGCGGATCCGCGGAATGTCGAGTCCTCCTTCGCCAGATCATCAAGAATTCGCTGCACTTCTTCCAACGCGATCGATTCAGGTTCGCTCGGCAGCGTCCGGCGTTCCATCTGCAGCGTGGCGCGATCGGGATAACTGCTGAGTTCCCGGCCGCCCTCAATGATCGACGCGTGTAGCGATCCGGCGCCGACCAGCGGGTGCGGCGGACGCGCCTGCAACGTTCTATCGAGCGCCTCCAGGCGCGTCAGGACACGACCCAGCCGCAGGATCGCATCCTGCCCTTCAGCGGGCCGGCTGCCGTGCGCGGCCTTGCCCTCGACGAGAATGTCGACCCACGCAAATCCTTTGTGTCCAACCGCGATCTCGAGATCGGTTGGCTCGGTGACGATCGCGGCGTCCGCGCGCCACGTCTTCACCAGCGCGTCCGCGCCGATGCTCGAATGCTCTTCGTCAACGACCGCGGCGACGATGAGGCGGCCGGAGGCGAGGCCGCCATGCGCGGCGATTGCCGCCGCTGCGGACATCATCGCGGCGACGCCGCCTTTCATGTCCTGGGCGCCGCGTCCGTACAGCCGGCCGTCGCGCTCGACCGGCGTGAACGGAGCGGTCATCCCCGTCACGCCCACGGTGTCGGTATGGCCGCAGAACATCAGCGTCCGCCCCTTCGCACGCCCCTCGAGGACACCGATCACATTGGGACGGCCTGGCGCGACGGTTTCGATCGACACGTCGAGGCCGCCCCGGCGCATCTCGGCCGCGACGAGATCGGCAACCTCACGCTCGCCCGGCGCTCCAGCGACCAGCGTCGGGTTCACGGAGTTGACGGCGACGAGTTCGCGCAGGAGTCGGACGGCGGGGTCCATGGGGGGTACCTTACAACTCTCAACTCTCGAGTCTCAAGTCTCAAGTCTCAGCCGTCATCGGGCGTGCACGGGGCTGAAAGCTGACGGCTGATAGCGGTAAGCTGAACACATGCGTGTCATTGCCATTACCGGCGCCTCCTCGGGCATCGGGAGAGCCACGGCGGTACGGCTGGCCCGCGACGGCGCGGCAGTCGCGATTTGCGCGCGGCGCGGCGATCGGCTCGACGCCGTCGCGACTGAGATCACCGCTGCCGGCGGTCAGGCGCTGCCAATCGTCGCCGACGTCACGCGCGCCGACGAGATGAATGCGTTCGTCGCCAAAACGGTCGAGCGCTTCGGCCGCCTCGACGTGATGATGTGCAACGCGGGCTTCGGGATCGCCGGCGCGATCGACGACATCACGTCGGATCAGATGCAGAAGCTGATGGACGTCAATTACACCGGCACCTATCACGCCACGCGCGCGGCGCTGCCGGTGTTGCGCCGCCAGGGTTCCGGCCACATCATCATGGTGTCGTCCATCGTCGGCAAGCGCGGCGTGCCGTACATGGGTGCGTACTCGGCGACAAAGTTCGCGCAGGTCGGCCTGGCGGAATGCCTGCGCGCCGAGCTGTTGGGATCACGCATCCACGTCAGCGTCGTGTATCCCGTGTCGACCGAGACGGAGTTCTTCGACGTCATGTCGCACGAGACTGGCGCCGAGGTGACGCGCGCGATGGGGCCGCGCCAGAGTGTGGAGACCGTCGCTGACGCGATCGCACGCGCGATCGAACGGCCGGCGCCGGAAATCTATCCCCACTTCAAGTCCCGCGCGCTCGTCATCCTGAACGCCATCGCTCCGGGCTTCACCGATCGCGTGGTCAAACACTTCGGGCGCAAGCCGGTTCGTGGGGAACAGAGGTGACGGAGATAACGGTTCAACACGGAGGAACAGAGGAACAGAGAAGCGAAACGGGGCGGCGAGCGCGACAGCGGGCCGGTGCAGCCGGCCCGCTGTCGCGGAACGTAAAGAACAGCAGAAACGCAAACGAACACACTGCCAGGCGTTTGTGTTTCTGCTGTTCTTTGCGTTCCGTGACCCGCCACGCGGGTCTGTCGCGCGCTGCAGCATTCTCGCCCTGTTCGTGTCTCCGTTGCTTCGTTTCTCTGTGTGATCCCGTTCCCTTCGTACCCTCCGTTGCCTGACATGCCGATGTCCACCGTCAACAATATCGCCACAGCCGTCCACGACGCGGGCGGCCGCGCGCTGATCGTCGGCGGCTGGGTACGCGATCAGTTGCTCGGCCTCCCCGAGTCGACCAACGTCGACCTCGAAGTCTTCGGCCTCCCTGGTGACCGGTTGCGCGCGTTGTTGGAGACGTTCGGACGTGTCGAATCCGTCGGCGAAAGCTTTCAGGTCTACAAGATCGGCAGCCTCGACGTCTCGCTGCCGCGGCGCGATTCGAAAGCCGGACGCGGACATCGCGGTTTCGTCGTCAGCGGCGATCCGGACATGTCGATTACCGAGGCTGCCCGCCGGCGCGACTTCACCGTGAACGCGATCTCGTTCGATCCGCTGACCGGCGAGTACTTCGATCCCTTCAACGGCCGCCGCGATCTCGAGCAACGCCTGCTGCGTGTGGTCGATCCACAGACGTTCGGCGACGACAGCCTGCGCGTGCTGCGAGGCGTCCAGTTTGTCGCGCGTTTCGCGCTGACGCTCGAAGAGTCGACCGCAACGATCTGCCGTCAGATTCCGCTCGACGACCTGCCGTCCGAGCGCGTGTGGGCCGAATTCGAGAAGCTGCTCTTCGCGCCGAAGCCGTCCATCGGTTTCACGATCGCGATGGATCTCGGCGTCGTGTCGAAGCTGTTTCCGGAACTGCAGGCGCTGGCGGGTTGTCCGCAGGAGCGGGAGTGGCACCCGGAGGGCGACGTCTGGGTCCACAACCTGCAGGTGATCGATCGGGCGCGCACGCGCATCGACGATCTGCCGCGGCCGCAGCAGCTCGCCGTGATGCTCGGCGCGGTGTGCCATGACCTCGGCAAGCCGGCGACGACAAAATTCATGGACGGGCGGATCCGGTCGCTCGATCACGAGGAGCAGGGCGTTGCCCCGGCGAACGTGTTGCTCGATCGCCTCAACGTGAACTCGATCGACGGCTACGACGTCCGCAAACAGGTGCTCGGCATCACGGCGCAGCATCTAAAGCCGGGATCGTGGTTCAAGGTGCGCGACGAAGTTGGCGACGGCGCGTTTCGCCGGCTCGCGCACAAGGTGGACCTCGAACTGCTCGCGCGCGTCGCGAAGTCCGACTGTGAAGGGCGCCAGCCGGGACAGTTCGACTGCACCGCGATGGACTGGTTCCTCGAACGCGCCCGCGCACTCGGCGTCCAGAATCGCCCGCCGGCGCCGATCCTGCTCGGCCGGCATTTGCTGGAACTCGGGATCAAGCCCGGCCCGCGCGTGGGAGAAATCCTGAAGACGATCTACGAGCAGCAGATGGACGGCAAGGTGACGAACGTCGACGAAGCGATCGCTGCGGCGCGACAGTTACTTTGAGTCGCTCTGCTCGCGCCTCTGCCGCCGACGCTCGATCGCGATGGCGATGAAACCAGCGGCAGCAAAGATGACGCCCACGATAGAAGGAGTAACAAGCATTCTCATGGCCGTTTCACCTCGAGAAGTACTCCGACGCCGAACAGCACCGCTACGCCAGCGATCGTGGCGAAGACCATTCCCGCCGTCAATCCGGTCGTCCTGATGAACGCGTCGAGCGCCGACCCACCTGCCCCACCCGCCTGTACAATCGCAGCCATGGCTCGATACACGCTCGTCTACGGCGTTCGACTGATCCCTGAAGGCACGCTGCGCGGC
>JAYVMG010000153.1:0-4526 GCA_043759095.1 Acidobacteriota bacterium
CGAGGACGAGATGTACGCCGCGCTCGGTCTGCCCACCATTCCGCCCGAAATCAGAAACGGTGATGAGGAAGTGACGCGCGCGAGTCTGGGAACGCTGCCCACCCTCGTGACGCGCAACGACATTCGCGGCGATCTCCATATGCACTCGGTGTGGAGCGACGGCCGCGACGCGATCGAAGTGATGGTCGAGGGGTGCCGCGCCCTCGCCTACACCTACATGGCGATCACCGACCACTCCCCGCATTCCGCCGCCGCGCGCAACCTGACGCGTGACGGTGTGCAGAAGCAGGCGGACGAGATCGCGCAGCTGCGCGAGCGATATCCGGACATCGCCATCCTCCACGGCTGCGAGGTCGACATCCTGCCAGACGGCCGCCTCGACTTCACCGACAAGGTCCTCGAGCAGTTCGACATCGTGCTTGCGTCACTGCACGAACGCGCTGGACACGGACCCGATCAGCTGATGAAGCGCTACGCGTCCGCGATGAAACATCCGCTGGTGACGATGATCACGCATCCCACCAACCGCATCGTGCCCACCCGGCGCGGGTACGACCTCGACTACGACCGCCTGTTCGACATGGCGGTGAACACCAACACGGTGGTCGAGATCGATGGGTCGCCGTCGCACCTGGATCTCGACGGCGCGCTGGCGCGGCGCGCGATTGCCGCAGGCGCCACGGTGTCGATTGACAGCGACTGCCACCGCGCGGAGATGCTCGGCCGACAGATGGATCTCGGCATCGTCATGGCGCGACGCGGATGGGTGGAACCGCGACACGTCCTGAACGCGCGGCCGCTGAGTGATGTCCAAGCCGTGATCGCCGCCAAACGCGCCGGACGCTGACCGCCAGGATCGCATGACCCGCCGGGCCTTGTTCGCCGCGTTCGTCGTCGGGCTGGCGGCGTTCGCGCTGTATCACGCCACCGTGCTGCCCGGCGTCGACTTCGGCGACACCGGATCGTTTCAGGCGACTGTCGGCTCGCCGCTCATCACACCTCGCGACGGCTACCCGCTCTACTTCGCCATCGGCTCGCTCTCGGTGTGGCTGAGCGGCGCCGAGCCTGCGCACGCACTGAACATGGCATCGGCGATCGAGGCGGCGATCGCGTGCGGGCTTCTGGTTCTGGTCGCCGCAGAGCTTTCGGGGTCAATAACCGCCGGCGTGGCTGCGGCGCTGCTGTTTGCCGCGTCGTACACGTTCTGGAGCCAGGCGATCATCGCCGAGGTCTATGCGCTCCACGCTGTGTTGCTCACGTTGACGCTGTGGCTCCTGCTGCGCTGGAGCGAGCAGCCAACCAGCGGCCGGCTGTTCGCCTTCTTTGCGGTCTACGCGCTCGGCTTCGGCAATCACCTCTCGATGGTGCTGCTGCTACCGGGCTACACGACCTTTCTACTGATCGCCGCGCCACGCGGGTGGCGGTCGATGTTCACGCCGCGCATCGTGATCATGGCCACGGCGTGCGCCATCGCCGGAGCGCTGCAGTACTCCTGGAACCTGCGGACGCTGTGGCTCCTCCCGGATCCGCCCCACTCCCTCGTCGATGCGCTCCAGCGCTTCTGGTTCGACGTGACGAAGTCCGACTGGCGCGACACGATGGTGATGAACGTGCCGCAGTCGCTGTTCGGCGACCATCTGGCGATGTATTGGTTCGACGTGCGCCAGCAGTTCGGCCTGGCAGGCCCGCTGCTCGCCCTGACCGGTCTCGCGCAACTCGCGATGACGAACTGGCGGCGCGCGCTCCTGATGCTGATGCTGTTTGCGGCGAACGTCATCTTCGCGTACAGCTACAACGTCGGTGACGCGCACGTCTTCTACCTGCCGTCGCACCTGATTCTGGCGCTGCTGGCGGCGCCTGCGGTCGCACTGGCCGGGCGCGTCCTCGCGGCGCGCATCTTCGTGGCGCACATCTTCGTGGCGCACGACTTCAGTCGTGCGGAGTCGATCTCCGCGGCGCACGACGTCAGTCGTGCGGGGAAGGTCTCCGTGGCGCATGACGTCAGTCGTGCGATCGCGCGTCATGGAGTCACCATTGCCGCCTCGCTTCTCATCGTGTATGCCGGCACGCGCGCGTACCATGATTTCCCCGCGCTCGATCGGAGCCGTGATTCGCGGCCTGCCGCGGTCGTTGACGCGCTCACTGCCGGCCTCGACGATCGTCACGAGATCCTGATCGAGGACGTCAACTGGCAGATCGGCAATGGCCTCGCGTACTTCGTCAAGGTGAAGCGGCCCGAGATCGTGTACGCGCGGATGCCCGACGTTTTGCTGTACGCGCCGGCGCTCGTCGCGGACAACCGCGCGATCGGGCGCGACGTCGTGCTGACCGAACGGGCGCGCGCCACGCTGACCGCCGCGTACGGTCCGCTGGCGCCGACCGTGCCGGATCCACGCGTCCCGGTGCGGACGTTGCGGGACAGCATCGGTGACATTCCGCCGGGAACACGCTACGTGATGTGCGTGCTCCGGTCGCGTGACCTGAGCCTCGACACGGTTGAACTCTCGAGCGCGCTGCAGACGCTGACGGCGGGACGCGCGACGGCGCTGCCACCCGGCGACTACGCCGTCATCGCCGGCGTCTTAGGCAGCGCGCCGGACTTCGTCGCCGCCGCGGATCGGCCCTTCAGCCGCGCGATCTTGCTGGCTGGCGTCGGCGTGGAGATTCGCATGGAGTCGTGGCTTATCTCCGACACGATCCGCCGCATGGGGTTCGGACATGTCGTCGTCGCTAGACAGCACACGCTGATCGTCGAGCGCGGCATCAGCTTCGCGGCGTTCGACGACAGTGGCAGAGCCATCCGCACCGCCTACGCGTCCAATATTTATGCCCCGCAGGCGCGTTACCTCGTCGATTCACACCGATAGCGTGATGTGGTGCTAAGGTTGATCCCATGAGCCCCTTCGGACGGGTAGTCGTTCTCGCGCTGGCCTCCTGTGCGGCGCTTGACGGTCAACAGCTCGCGCGCACGGCCGAGACGTCGGCGCCCGAGCTCGCCGTGGCGCTGCAGCGGAAGTACGACGGCATCAGGGATTTTTCCGCTGACTTCACGCACGCGTACGAGGGCGGTGTCCTCCGCAAGAAGATCACCGAGCGCGGTCGCCTGCTCGTGAAGAAACCCGGAAAGATGCGCTGGGACTATTCCGAACCCGAGACCAAGCAGTTCGTGTCCGACGGCCTGAAGATGTACTCCTACATTCCGCAGGACAAGCAGGTGATCGTGGCCCCCGTGCCGCCAGACGAGGACGCGCCGACGCCGGCGATGTTTCTTGCCGGCAAAGGCAACCTGACCCGTGACTTCACACCGTCGCTCGTGGATGCACCCGCGACCGCAGCGGCCGGCAGCCTGGCGCTGAAGCTGATCCCGAAGGCCCGGCAACGGGACTACGATTGGCTGGAGCTCGTCGTCGATCCCGGAACCCTGTCGATCCGCGGGCTGCTGACCGTGGACGCGCAGGGCGGAACATCCAGCTTTTCTTTCACGAATCTGAAGGAAAACGTCGGTCTAGCCGATAAGGAATTTGCCTTCAAGATCCCACGCGGTGTTGATGTTGTCAGTACCTCTACCCGTCACTGAGTGTCGCCGTCACGGCCTCGCCGCCGTGTGGCTCGCGGTCTGCCTGCTCGGCGCCGGGTGCGCCGCCTCCGGTGCGCTGCACCGGGGCACGGACGCCGAACATCGTCAGGACTACGACCTGGCCGTGGTGGAGTACGCGAAGGCGCTCCGCCTCCGGCCCGACGATGGCAACACCCGGGCGGCGCTGGAACGCAGCAAACTGCGCGCGTCGCAGGATCATTTCTCGCGCGGCCGGCGCTTTGCGGCCACCGGCAAGCTGGATCAGGCGCTCCTGGAATACGAGGTCGCGTCCGAACTGAACCCCTCCAACGGCGATCTCGACGCGGAACTGCGCGCCACGCGAACCAAGCTGCGCACCAAGATAGCGGTGGCGCGAGAGGGCCGGACTGAACTCCAGACGCTGATCGATCGCACGCGCGATCTGCCCCCCCCCGGCATGGATCTGCCGGCGGGTGTGAAGATGCCGGCGTCGCTCACGTTCCGCGAGGCGAGCAGCCGCGACGTCTTCACCGCCATCTCGCGGCTCGCCAACATCAGCCTGATTTTCGATGCGTCGTTCCGCGACACACCGGTCACCGTCGACCTGCGCAACACCACGCTCGAGGATGCGCTCAACACGGTCGCCGGCGCGACGCGCTCCTTCGTCCGCGTCACCGCGCCGAAAACGATCATCATCATCCCGGACACGCCCGCCAAGCGCCGCGAGTACGAAGAAGAAATCGTCAAGACGTTCTACCTGAGCAACGCCGACCTCAAGGAGACGATGGATCTGCTGCGCATGGTGCTCGACGCGCGGCGCATCTCGCCGACGACCGCCACCAACGCGCTGACGATCAAGGATTCGCCCGAGCGGATCGCCGCCGCATCGCGCGTCATTTCGGCCATCGACAAGGCACGGCCCGAGGTGATCATCGACGTCGAGCTGATCGAGGTCGATCGCACCAAGCTC
>JAYVMG010000154.1:0-4520 GCA_043759095.1 Acidobacteriota bacterium
GGACGTGGCGCCCATTTTCCAGAAGTCCTGTCAGAACTGCCACCGGCCCGGTTCGATCGCGCCGATGTCGCTCATCACCTACGAGGATGCCCGTCCCTGGGCGCGCTCGATTAAGCAGCGCGTCGAGGCGCGGCAGATGCCGCCGTGGCACGTGGATCGAACCGTCGGCATCCGCCAGTTCAAGGACGATCCGTCGCTGACCGATCAGGAGATCGCGACGCTGTCTGCCTGGGCGGCTGCCGGCGCGCCGCGCGGTAATCCCGCAGACCTGCCGCTGCCACGCCAGTTCGACGACGCGGATCGCTGGCACATCGGCAAACCGGATCTGATCGTCGCGATGCCGAAGGTGTTTACGGTGAAGACCGAGGCGGCCGACTGGTGGGGGATCTTCGAAGCGGACTCCGGATTGACAGAGGATCGCTACATCAAGGCGGTCGAAGCCAAGCCGTCGCCGGGCGCGCGCCGCGTCGTGCACCACTCCGTCGAGACGCTGGTCTACGACGATGGGAGCAGCGGCGGCGGGACGTTGGTGGAATACGCGGTCGGCAAGAATGGCGACGTGTTTCCCGAGGGATCGGGCAAGCTGATGAAAGCGGGCGCGAAGGTCCGTTTCAACATGCACTATCACGCGATTGGCGAGCCGGTCACCGATCGCACCGAAGTCGGCATCGTCTTTTATCCGAAGGGTGTCGTGCCGACCCACGTCGTCACCACGATCCTCTCGCCGAATCAGGACGACCTCGACATCCCGGCCGGCGCGGACAACGTGCGCAGCGATGCGTACTACAAGATCGACAAGCCGTCGCACCTGGTCGGGTTCATGCCGCACATGCACAACCGCGGCAAGCGGCAGTGCCTCGAGGCGATCTATCCGGACATGAAGGTCGAGCAGTTGAACTGCGTGAACTACGACTTCAACTGGCAGATCGTCTACAACTACGCGGACGAAGTGGCGCCGCTGCTGCCGGCGGGAACGATCATGCACGTCATCAGCTGGCACGACAACTCGGCGGCGAACAAGTACAACCCCGACCCGAGAAACTGGGTCGGCTTCGGCAACCGCACCACCGACGACATGTCGCGCCACTGGCTCACGTTCTATCCGATGAGCGACGACGAGTTCAAAGCCGAGGTGGCGGCGCGAAACACGAGGAAGGCCACCGCCGCGCAATGAGGGAACAGAGGGAACGGAGGGAACGGGATCACACAGAGAAACGGCGCAACAGAGAAGAACTGAGAAAACATTTTCTTCTCTGTTTGGTCTCCGTTCCTCTGTTCCTCTGTGTGATGCCGTTCCCTCTGTCCCCTCCGTTATCGGCAGCCCAGATCCGCTATGCCACCGGCCAGGATGTCGTCCCGGTCTTCGAAGGCTGGGAACGCAACGCCGACGGCAGCTTCAACATGGTCTTCGGCTACATGAACCGGAACTACGAGGAAGAGCTCGACGTCCCGGTCGGCCCGGAGAATTTCATCGAGCCGGGCATTGCCGATCAGGGTCAGCCCGCGCACTTCTACACGCGGCGGCAGCAGTACGTCTTCACCGTCCGCGTGCCGAAGGATTGGGGCAAGAAAGATCTCGTCTGGACGCTGACCTCGCACGGCAAAACAGAGAAGGCGTACGCCACGCTGATGCCGACGTGGGAAATCGACGTCGGCACGTATCAGCAGAACCGCGGTGGTCCGGGTGAACTCGGCGAGCCGGACGAGGCGCCGTCGATCAGAGTCGAGGGTGCGGCGACTCGTGCGATCGCGACAGGGACCACGCTCACGCTCGACGCGTTTGTCGTGGACGACGGTAAACCGACGAATCGTCCGAGTCAGAGCGGATCGAATGCCCGCGTCGAGGGGCCGTTGAGTCAGGCGGTGGTGCGATTGGATCGCGGCGTTCGGCTGGGTGTGATCTGGGTTGTCTATCGTGGCGACGCGCGCGCGGTCCGCTTCGAGCCGCGGAAGATCCCGGTCGCCGACGGCAAGGCTTCGACGACGGTCCGCTTCAGCGCTCCAGGCGCCTACGTCCTCCGCGCGTACGCCGACGACGGGATCCTCGTGTCGGCAAAAGATATCACCGTCACGGTCCAGGCGCCGCCCGGCCGCTGACCCGAGCAGTGATGGACGACTCGCTGATCCGCGACGTGTCGGACACCGCCCGCTGGATGGCGGTGTATCGCGCGCGCGAGAGCGAGCGGGAGGACGCCGTGTTCCGCGACCCGTTCGCGCGGGCACTGGCCGGTGACCGTGGTGAGCGGATCGCTGCCGCGCTGACGTTCGGCGATGACAATGCGTGGTCGTTCATCGCCCGCACGTATCTGTTCGATCGATTCGTCACTCGGCTCGTGAAGCACGGCGCCGATCTGGTGGTGAACCTGGCTGCCGGTCTCGACACGCGCCCGTACCGCATGGAGCTGCCGGCGTCGCTGCGATGGGTGGAAGTCGATCTGCCGGACATCCTGGACTACAAGGAAGAGATCCTCAGAGACGCGAAGCCGGTGTGCGCGTTGGAGCGCGTGCGGCTCGATTTGACGAATGAGGACGGCCGCCGCGGCCTGTTCGCCGATCTCGGTCGCCGTGCGAAGCATGTGGTGGTGATCTCGGAAGGACTGGTCATCTATCTGATGCCGGATGCCGTCGGTGCGTTGGCGCGCGACCTCGCGGGGCCGCCGAGTTTCCAGCACTGGGCGCTGGACATGGCGTCGCCGGGCTTGATCGAGATGATGAAGCAGTCGGTCGGCAGTGCGGTGAACGCCGCGGGCGCGCCGTTTCTGTTTGCGCCAACGGAAGGACCGCCGTTCTTCAGCGCGCACGGGTGGCAACCGCTCGAAGTCCGTTCGCTGATCAAGGCCGCGGCCAAGATCGGACGGCTGCCGCTGGCGATGCGGATGTTCGCCATGCTGCCGGAGTCGGACGGCGAGCAGGGCGCCCGGCCGTGGTCGGCGGTGTGCCTCTTCGCGCGCAGTTAGCGTTAGCCCTAAGCGCTTAGCCCTTTCCTTTGAACACCCTGTACGGATCCAATGGCCGTCCCTGCCACCAGCGCTTGTCTGCGTTGAGTTCGAACACGGCGAAATGCAGGTGGGGCGCGCCTGGCGGCGCGTTGCCGGTGGTGCCGACGTAGCCGATGATGTCGCCCTGCAGGATCGCCTGTCCGTCCTTGAGCCCGTCTACGTAGTGATCGAGATGCGCGTAGTAGTAACAGAAGTGCCCGTCCGGATCGAACTGATAGACGGTGAGGCCGCCCTGTTTACTTGTGAACAGCTTCGCGATCGTTCCGTTCTCAACGGCATGCACCGGCGTGTTGCGTGGCGCCATCATGTCCACCGCTTCGTGCGGGCGATCGCTGCCGCGCCGTTCCGCGAAGCCGTTCTTGAACGACTCGACGTCGACGCCGTCGATCGGCAGACGAATGGGCGTCGTCGGCCGGTCGCCGGTGGCCGCGACCGCCGCAGCCGGCGAGATCGGTCGAACAGGCGCCACCTCGGGTGCCGCGGCGCCAGGGGGCGGCGGCGCCGGTGCGGCGGCTCGCTTCGAAGGCGCGGCGAGGAATACGTCGGATGACGTCTCGATCTGCGCCGGCTTCGGTGGCCCGTGCATCCTCACCCACCCGTCGACGAGCACGCCCACGACAAAACTTGCGAGGATCGCCAGGGGCAGCCCGCCGCGAAACCGCGCCTTGCTCACTTGAATGTCACCGCCGTGCCTGGTTTCACCAGTGCCGCCAGCCGCGCCGCATCCCAGTTCGTCATGCGGACGCAGCCATGCGATTCGGTATGGCCGATGTTGCCAGGTTCCGGCGTACCGTGGATCCCATAGTGCTCGAGGTTCAGCGCGACCCACACGACGCCGACCGGATTGTTCGGGCCGGCTTTGATCGCCGCCTTCTCGTCCGCCGCCTTCGCGTCCCAGAAGAGATCCGGGTTGTAGTGAAACACCGGGCGCCAGCTGACGCCGTTCACTTTCCACTCACCGAGCGGCAGTGGATCATGCACGCTGCCGCTCGATACCGGCGCGAAGAAGATGAGCGTGCCGTCGGCGCGCGTCGCCCGCAACGCCGACTCCTTGCGCGACACCTGAATCGTGATGTCGCCGGCTTGCGCATCGCGCACGGGTTTGGCGTTCGGATCGAACGCAGTCACCGCGGGCACTTTGATCGTCGAGCCCGCCGTCATCGGCACGCCGCGATTCAACTGCGCCAGCAGCGCGGGAGACACGTGGAACCGCTCCGTGATCAGCTCGGTCGTTGATTGGTAGCCCAGCGCGTCGAGCTTCGACTGCTGAGCGAGCCTCGGCGGAATCTTGCTGAAGGGGCCGCTGACGTCTGTGTCCGTCACCGTGTACGTGGTGATTGACGGCTCACCGGAGTCGGCAATCAGCGCCTTCCACGTGTCGCAGTCCGGTTGACCGGTGGATGGCAGGTTCTTCGCCGTTTGGAACGCGGAGAGCGTGTGCGACAGATTTGCGCCGACCTTGCCGTCGATTTGGCCCGGAGAGAATCCCTGACGATCGAGCAGCACCTGGAAGCTGACGAG
>JAYVMG010000155.1:0-11976 GCA_043759095.1 Acidobacteriota bacterium
GATCAGCGGGTGATCGGGAATCGGCATCGACGCGGGCCCGGCCATGACGAGCTGCACCGTGCCGCCGCCGTCCACGTACCGCTGAAAATGCCGGATCAGCGTTTGACAGCCTTTGTTCGGATCAATGCGGCCGAGATACAACACGAATCGATCGGCGAGGCCGAGCGAGTCGAGGCACGAGAGATCCGCGGCAGCCGGGACGGGATCGAGCCCGCAACCGATGATCGCTGACGGCTTCCCTGCCGGCGCTCTTGACGCGACGAGCGTCTCTTCCTCAGGCGTCAGAAACAGGAACCCCTGCGGCAACGCGAAGTACCGGCTGAGCGCGTCGACGTGGATCAGCGGATCGTCTTCGGCCGTCGGCACCAGCACCGCGCGATCCGCGACAAGCGGCAGACCGAAGTACGCGCCGTAGTAGCGATACGACCAGAACAGCACGCGGTCGTACGCCGCGCCGTGCTGTCTGAGATGATTGAGCAACTCGGGCGCGTCTGGACCATTCTCGCGGAACCACTGCTCCTGCTCCTCAGCTGTTGCGCGATCCGCGAACACGAGATCGCTGAGGTCCATGAAACGGTGCAGTTCGCGCTCGCGCGCGACCGGGAACCGGAGCACCCTCAGGGGGCCAATGCGCGATTCGCCAGGCGGATAGTGATTCCGCCACGTGATGTGATCCTTCGCGCAGGTCGTGATGATCGTGACGTCGTGCTGCGCGGCGAGGTGCTCCGCAATGAGGCGGCAGTGCCCTTCGGAGCCACCGGCAATGTCGGCTCCGAACCGATGGACGACGCACGCGAGCTTCATGAGGCGAACTGATTCATCGAACGGGGTGGTTCATCAGACGGGCTTGCCCACCGACGCCGACGTGATCTCCCGGCGAAGGCGGGCGTTTTCAAGCGCGAGCTCCTCGATGCAGGCAAACAGGATCCGGTTGAGGTGATCCTGACGACGGAAGTTGTCCTGGCTGTACTCGAAGAGCCAGCGGGTCATCGGCAGCAGAAAGGTATGCTTCACGAACAGAATGCATCGCCCGGCGAGACCGGGGCGATGCGTCGTCAGGGTCAGGTGTGTCTGCAGCCGCCAGTCGACGTCCCCGTCGACGAGTTCCGGCAAGAGCGTCGCGTCGAGGTTCCGCTCGTCCACCGCGCGGGCCAGTACCGCATGGACCGCGTCGAAGATCGCTTCGTCCTGATAATCGGCGGCGCCACCGCGCTTGATCAGATGCCGCCGGAGCCGCGCGCGGACGTCGCGCTCGATCTCACCCATCACGACGTCCACGCTCACCTTTGCTTCGCTCATTTTGCCGAAAACGCCAGCAGCACGTTTCCGGGCAGCCCGCGCCACAGCGCGTACCCCGAGTTGGTGATGAGAAGGCCGTCGGCGATCGCGGGACCGGAGGCATCGATCGATCCGCCTTTGCCCGGCACGTGATTCACGGTCTCGTAGTCGCGCACGGTATTGAAGTCCCAGAGGATCGCTCCGTCCTTCGTCGAGTACGCGCGCATGTGGCCGTCCACTGACCCCGAGAACACCACACCAGGGATCACCGAGACAGGCGCCGACTGCGCGCCGGTGCAGCCGCGACCGGTATTGCATTCCAGCTTCGGCGCCGGCGTATGCCAGAGCGGCGTGCCATCCGTGAGCTTCAGCGCGAACAGCCCGCCGGCTTCATTGGGCGGCGTCAGTACATCGGACACCGGCACGTAGGCCACGGTGTCGTCTGCCGCGGAGCCCCACTCGATGCCGCCGAGCGCACCGCCCTTGCCGGCCTTGAACTGCCACAGCACTTTGCCCTCCGCGTCGGGATCGAGGCCCCACACGGTTCCGGATTTCTGTCCGATCACGATGATCCGCTTGCCACCGGGAAGCGTGCGCAGGATCGGCGCGTTCCCGAAGTCGTGATCGGGGCCCACGTCCTTGGGGCAATTTTCCAGACCCGGCCGGCAGTTGACCAGGAACGCATCGCCGCCGGTCACCTGATTCCACCAGGCGATCTTGCCGGTCTTCAGGTCCATCGCGATCACCGAATCGCTGGTCTTCACCGCGGGTCCGGTGTACGAATTGCCGGTGCCGATGTACAGCACGCCCTTCTGCCGATCGATGGTCGGCGAGTTCCACACCGCCGCGCCCGCCGGCGCGTACTGCGCGGCGCCCGACGAGTTCTTCCCGACCTGCGTTGGCGTCTCGGTGATCGTGTAGCTCTTCCACAGCTGTTGGCCGGTCGCCGCCTCGAGTGCGACGACGCTGCCGCGGAAGGTGCAGCATTCGTAGTTCTGCTGCGACCCCGGCACTTCCTCCGTCGAGGATACGGGCACGTAAATCTTGCCGTCGGCCAGCGTCGGCGCGCCGGTGATACGCGCGAACTTGTGCGTGTCGAGCGTCTTCTTCCAGATCACTGCGCCCGTTTCCGCATCGAGCGCAAACAGGTTGGCCTTCAGGTCGCCGACGTACACCGCATAGCGCCGGCCGATCAGGCCGACGCTGGGCGCCGTCCGCACGCCGCCGTCCGCCTTGAACGACCAGTGCGTGCAACCGGTCTGCGCGTCGAGCGCGTAGACCGTGCCGCTATCGCTGCCGACGAACACGCGTCCGCCGACGATCGCCGGGTTGCCGTACGCCTGCGTGCCGCCAGGGAATCCAAACGCCCATTTCAACTTCAGTTTCGGCACGTCCGCCGCAGTCATGCCTGGTTTTGGCTGGTAGCGCGAATTGGACGAGTCGACGCCGAACCCGTTCCACGACGCGAGCGCGGCGACGTTGGCCAGCGGCGCCGGTTTCGCGGCGCACATTCCCGCGTCCGTGCTGACGATCGAACCGAACGGTTTGCCCGCGAGATGCTCCGAGACGGCGCGCCGCTCAGCCGTGCTCAACTGCATCGCCTGCATCGTCATCGTGCCGCTGTTCAGCGCGTTGAGGATCGCCTCCGGCGTGCGGTCCTTCAGCGAATCTTTCGACGGCATACGTCCTGTCGGCTGATCGTGACAGCTTGCGCAGGCGTCCTTGTAGACGACGGCGCCGTCGATCGCCTGGGCGAACGCGGTCTGGCTAGAGCCCCACATCACCGATAGCAGAGCGAGAATGCACCCTCGCGAGGTCATTGTTTCTTCGCCGTGAAGGCGCCATCGCCCAGCCCTTCGAGGACAACCTTCCCTTTCATCGAGTCCTTGTCGGCCGTGCCGGAGTAGGTGGCCTTGATGGTCGTGCCCTGCGCATCGATGGTGAACGTGAAGACGATCTCGGCGCCTTTCATGGTGCCGGTGAGATCGGATTCGCCCAGCTGACCGGAGTAGTGTCCCGTCAGTTTCTCGCCGTCCTGCTTGAAGGTGATCGAGGGCGTGCCGGAGCCGGCGGCCGTCTCGACGTTGAAGGCCCACTTGCCGGTGACGTCCGCCTTGGCCTGCGCCGAGTTGCCCACCGTCGCCAACGCAAGCACCATCATCACCACCGCGCCCACCCCTGCCGTCCACCCGTGCGTGCGAGTCATTGTCCGTCTCCTATTTTCGTGTGCGTAGTTCCGCGAGATCCGGATCTGCGTTCTTCCAGTATTTGTTGACGAGCGCCCGCTCGGCGCGGGCGGTTGGCGCATCGCCGCGATGCTCCGCCACGAGAGCGAGCGCGTAATGCGAGCCGGCGTAGTTCGGATCGTGCTCCACCATCTGGCGACCAGCCCACAAGGCCAGTTCCCAGTTGCCGACCTCGCGTGCGGCGCGCGCGATCGCCTCGATGGTGAACAAGGCCTGCGCCCACGCGTCGGGCCCTGGCCTCGCGCGCACCTTGCGCACGACGTCCTCGAGCATCGGCCGACCTGTGTCGGCCTTCCCGGTGCGCAACAGGAACTCGCCCTGGAATGCCTGAAGCGAATCGGCGACGAGCCCCGCACCTTCGGCGCCGCGCATCAGCCGCAGCGCGATGTTGCCCTCGTCTGCCGCTTCCTTGAACTGCCCGAGCGCCAGCCGCGCGTATCCGAGTTCGACATGCCCTGCGGCGCTCACCACCGGCGATCGGTGCGACGCCATGATCACGGCGGCAGCCAGCGCTTCCTGGGCGCGGCCGCGCGCGCGCAGGAACACCGGCCACTCGCGCTTGTTGAACTCCTGCCCCACCATCGACGAAGGAATCGCAAACGATGTTTTCAGCAGCGCCTCGGCCTGTTTCATCTGGCCGATGTACTGGTACGACGTCGCCAGCAGATCGAGATTGTGCTGGTAATGCCAGTCGTATTCTACCGGGATTCTCTCGACCTTGAAGTAGCTGGACTCGAGCGCGTCCGCCGCGAGAAATTCAACGATCGCCTCGTCAATCCGGCCCACACGACGCAGATCGTGGCCGTACATGTGGTGCGCATGCGGGATGGCGGGCGCCATCTTTGCGTAGGTCTGACCCTGGGCGAGCGCGTCGGTGACGCGGCCGCTGTTCTCGTATGCGTGGGTCAGGTAGTGATGCGCAGCGAAATGATCCGGCGCCAGCGCGAGGGCCTTCTCGTAGAACCTGACCGACCCTGCCACGCTCCCTTGACCGCGCTCTGCCGGATCAGGCGACTCGGCCTGCCCGCGCTGCAGCCAGAGCTCCTCGTCCGCGGGAAACGCCACGAGCGCTTCGTCGAGCGCCACACGGTACAAGGCCAGCTTCGCCGCATCGGCGGGCGCATCTTCCGCGGCCATCTGCAGGGCCCGCGCGGCGACGTGCCGCCGATCGTGATCCGTGGCCGCAAGCGCCTTCGCGCGGTCGAGTGCGGCGTGCGCGGCTGGCGCGGCGTTCAGTTCCGTGTACGCGATCGACAAGCCAAGGTGCGCCATCGCCAGCTTTGGATCGAGCCGCAACGCCTGGTTGAACGACCGCGCGGCCTCGACCCAGACATACGAGTGCAGATACGCCAGCCCCTGATCGTAGAAGGCTTGCGCCTGCTTCGACGAGGTGGACACCGCATGATGTGCGGATCCAATCCCGGTCCGCAGCGTTACCGGACGCTGCGTCAGTTCGAGCGCGACGAGGGATGACGGGCCGGCGTGGGCGTGTTCACCTGGCTGGGCGCGCTCACCTGGCTGCGCGTGCGTGCTCGGCGCGCACAGCAATAGCATGCACGCGGCGGCGGTGACAGCGCGGATTGCGGATTGAGGATTGCGGATGAGGAGATTGTAGATTGGAAGTGGCCGCGGCGCGAACCTGGACCGCGGACCACGGATGGGCGCTCCCATCCGCAATCCGCAGTCCACAATCCGCAATGTCAGTTAGAAGTCGAACTGCGCGCCGATCTTGAAGAAGCGCGACTGGAGCACGTTGGTCGGCCGGAGCCACGCGCTGGTCGCGCCAGTCGAGAACGCGCTGCTGACCGTGAACGGCCAGTCGCTGTTGAAGATGTTGTAGGCGTCGAAGTTGACCCTCAACCGGTAGCCCTGGAACTTCACCCGCTTGGAGAAGGTCATGTCGAGCTGTTTGAGGTTGTCGTTTCCGTAATTCTGGCCGACCGCGATGAGGTTGACGCTCTTCGTGGTCGCGCCTGCGGAAAACGCGCGGCCCAAGTTCGTGGCTGTGGTCGGCGTCGTCGACCAGGTCGCCTGGATGCTCGGGGCCGCGCCACCGTTCTGCACGCCGCGGGTGTACTGGAACACCGCGCTCACCTGCACGTCGTACGGCAGCGTGTAGGAGCCGTTGAACTTGAAATCGGGGCGGTACGGGAGATCCTGACGGCAGGCCTTGTTGCCATCCGGGAACACCTCCGCCACCTCGGTCGCTGCCGACGTGATGGCGGACACGATGCCGGCGTCGACAAGGTTGCACTGGTCGAAGATGCGCTTCTGCGCGTTCACGCCGGCTGAGAGGAACGCACCCTGCTTGAAGCGGCCCACCAGTGTGAGGTCATAGCCCTGGTAGATATTCGTCTCGCCGCCGAAATTGTCCGAGAACTGAATCGTGCTGCTTGGCGGCAGCGCCAGCGCCACCACTGACGGCTTCAGATCGTACAGGCCGCAGACCTGGTAGGCGCCGCCGCCCGGCAGGTTCACATCCGCCGGCGCGTTGGCGCAGAACGGGCCGTCGAAGCTGTTCTTGGCGAAGCTGTAACGGTTGTCGACGGTCACCGTCTGGTTACCGAACTTGCGGCGATACCAGCCGCCGTTGAGCGAGACCCGCGGCGCGATCTCGTGCTGCGCGCTGAGGGTGTACTCCCAGTTATAGCCGCGTGCGCCATAGCCGTTCAGCACTGACGGATCGCTCAGCGTGGACGAGGGGACGTTCTTGCCGAAGGTTGGCGTCGCCGTGGAGTTGGTGAGCTCGTTGAGCTGAATCTTACCGGCCGAATCGAACGGCGACCCGTTCTTGTCGAGATCGGTCCAGGCGCGGGTGTCGGTCAGGCCGACCGTGTTTTCCGGGTTGTTGGCGTCAGCCGTCGCGATGGCCTGTCCGGCGACGTAACGCGCGACGCTCGCCTTGACGGCCGTCCGGCCGTTGCCGAACACATCGAACGCGATGCCCACGCGCGGGCTGAAGTCCTTCCAGTTCTGGACCCTGCCCGTGCAGCCGGCGTTGAGGTTGTTGTTACCGTCCGGGCAATCCGAGAAGGTCGCCGACGGATTGAACGTGCCGGCCGGCAGCGTTTCGGCCTGGGTCGCACCGATGAACTGGTCGAACCGGATGCCGGCGTTGATCGTCGCCCGCTTGATCGTCCATTTGTCCTGCGCGAAGAGGCCGAGGTCCCGATCGATCGAATTCTTGCGATCGGTGGGGATCTTCAGCGAGACCGAGACCGGTACGCCCGCGTTGTAGGTGACGGGCTGCACGTCCGAGGTGTACTGCTGCGTCAGGCGCCACCGGCCCTGTGAGAGCGTGCCGCCGAATCGCAACGAGTGCGCGCCGGTGATGTAGGACGCCGCGAACTGCTCAGTGAACAGTTTGGAGAAATGGTCGGCCGGGTTGTTCCACGCGCCCGCGTTCTTCTGCGTGCTGCTGTCGAAAATCGTGACCAGCGGCACGGCGCCTCCGAACACCTCCGGCTGATAGTTCTCCTGGTATTCCTGGTTGTAGACGGCGAGGCCGGCGTCGAACAGCAGCTTGTTGCTCTGCGTGCGAGTGTATTTCGTGACCGAGACGAAACTGGTCGGAGTCGCCTGAATCGCCGACGCCTCAGGCGGCACGGTGGACGAAATGCCCCAGTGGCCGCGAACCTTGTCCTGCTCGTCGTGGTAGTAGGAGACTTTGTCTTTGCCGCTGATCTGCGCCGAGACGCGCCCCGCGAAGCTGCGGATATGGCCATCGTCGATGCCGGGTCTGCTGGTGTCGGCGACGTACCTGAACGGGGACGGATCGGCGTCGAAGAAGCTGTCGACCACGGTCTTGTTGACGCCGAGATACCGGAACGTGCCGTAGAACCAGGCGCGGTCCTTCAGGATCGGCCCGCCAATACTCGGGTTGACGTCGTAGTTCTTGGTCAGCTTGCTGACGTTGGTCAGGAAGTTGTTCGTCTTGTTGAACGTCGTGTCGCCGGTGAGGTTCGACTGCGTGCAGGGCTGTCCGACGCCCGCCGAGCCGCAGTTGTCAGACGCCCACGCCGACGGCGAATAGTTGCCGAAGAACTGTCCGTGAAACGCGTTGCCGCCGTCCTTGGGCACCATGTTGATGCGCATCCCGCCCTGGCCCATCTCGGCCGAGTCGGCGCCCGTCACATAGCTGAGTTCTTCGAAGCTGCCCTGGTTCCAGTAGACGCCGCTATAGGCGCCCTGCGCGCACAGGTTGTTCAACCGCAGCCCTTCGATGGTCTGGATCGTGTCGGCCGAGCCGCGATACTGCAGCGGCGACTGCTGAAGGTTGCCCGAGCCGCCGACGTCGCGCGACAGCGCGCCGCCGCCGCCGACCGCGATGGACGTGCCGGGAATCATGATGCCGACTGCCTGAATGTTGCGGCCCGTGGGCAGCGTCTCCAGCACTTCGCGCGTCATCACCGTGCGGGTCGTGATGCTCTGCGTGTCAACGATCGGCGACTCCGCGGACACGGTGATCGTCTCCTGCATCGCGCCGACTTTCAGGTCGGCGTTAATCGTCGCCGTGAAGTCGGAGGTGAGTTCGACGTTCTCGCGCTTCACGACGTTGAAGCCGGGCAGCGTGAAGGTGACCGTGTAGAGGCCGGGCCGCAGCGAGGTGACCTTGTACTGGCCTGAACCGTCGGTCGTGGCGGACCGTACCTTTTCGATCAACGCGGGGCTCGATGCCTCGACCGTCACGCCAGGCAGCACCGCGCCGGACGTGTCCTTGACGACGCCGCCGATCGCGCTGGTCTGAGCCGACGCGACCGCCGGCAACAGCGCCAGCAGCGCGGCTCCGAAAATGACTCGTGCAAACATGCGCATACCCGATTTCCTCCTCGAAAACGAATTCGTTCCACAGAGCGATGTCGCGGTCTCCAGCACTCCGATGTGCCGACTGTACTCCTGTTTCAGGACAAATTTGGCCCCATTGCAACCGATCGTCTATCCGGAGACAGGCCAATTTCCAAATTTCCGTATCGAGGCGGCTGGAGCACGCGCCCCTCCTCAACAGCGGACAGGTGACGCGTTGCTCAGCGCTTCGGGGACAGAGTTTTGAGGTAGGACACGACGTTCCAGATGTCGGCATCGCTGAGGCGGGCAGCGTAACCGTCCATGTCGGTCGAGACGCCGTCGTGGATCACCGAGAAGATCTCGCCGTCGCTTCCGCCGAAGTCCCACTGCGCGTCGGTCAGATCCGGCACGTTGCCCGTGGCCGCGGTACCGTCGCCCTTGCCCTCGGGTCCATGGCAGCGGCTGCACATGCGGGTGTAGACGCGCTTCCCCGCGCCGGGCGCTTCGGCCGCGGCAGCGACGGGATTCGTGATCTTCGCGGCTTCCGGGTTTCCGCCTTTCTTCGGCGCGGTCGGCGATTGCGCCGCCGCGGTGAACGCCGTCGCGCAAACGAGCGCGCCGATCGCCAGGTAAATCCTCAAATCCTCAGCTCCTCAAATCCTTAGATTTCTAGAGTCCCCCAAGACAGAGATATTTGATTTCCATAAATTCGTCGAGTCCGTATTTCGATCCCTCGCGGCCGAGCCCGGACTCCTTCACGCCGCCAAATGGCGCCACTTCGGTCGAGATGATCCCGGTGTTGATCCCGACAATGCCGTACTCCAGCGCTTCGGCGACGCGCCAGACACGACCGATGTCGCGGCCGAAGAAGTAGGCCGCCAGGCCGAACTCGGTGTCGTTGGCCATGGCAATCGCTTCGTCTTCGGTGGTGAATCGGAACAGCGGCGCCACCGGGCCGAACGTCTCCTCGCGGGCGACGGCCATCGCCGGCGTCACGTCGATCAGGATTGTCGGCTCGAAGAAGCGCCCACCACGCGCGTGGCGCTTGCCGCCAACCAGCACGCGGGCGCCCTTCGACGTCGCGTCGGCAATATGGCTCTCTACCTTCTGCACCGCCTTGTCGTCGATGAGCGGCCCCTGCGTCGCAGAGGCGTCTGTACCGGGTGCCGGGTTGAGTTTTCGCACCGCGTCGGCAAGCTTCGCAGCGAAGGCGTCATACACGGCGCCCTGCACCAGGAGCCGGTTCGCGCACACGCACGTCTGGCCGGTGTTCCGGTACTTCGACGCGATCGCGCCCTCGACGGCCGCATCCAGATCGGCGTCGTCGAACACGATGAATGGCGCGTTGCCGCCCAGCTCGAGCGACAGCTTTTTCACGGTGGTCGCGCATTGCGCCATCAGCAGCTTGCCGATCTCCGTCGATCCCGTAAAGGACAGCTTGCGAACGATCGGGTGGCTGGTGAGTTCCGCGCCGATCTCGGTCGCGGATCCTGTAATGACGTTGAACACGCCCTTGGGCACGCCGGCGCGTTCCGCGAGTACCGCAAGCGCCAGCGCGGAGAAGGGCGTCTGCGACGCTGGCTTCAGCACGACAGTGCAGCCGGCCGCAATCGCGGGGCCGGCCTTGCGCGTGATCATGGCCAGCGGGAAATTCCACGGCGTGATGCAGGCCACCACGCCAATTGGCTCCTTGACGACGATGATCCGCTTGTCGGCCTGCGGCGCAGGGATGGTGTCGCCGTAGGCCCGCTTGGCTTCCTCACCGAACCACTCGAGAAACGACGCGGCGTAGGCGACCTCGCCTCGCGACTCGGCGAGCGGCTTCCCCTGCTCGGCGGTCATCAACTGCGCCAGGTCTTCCTGGTTCGCCATCATCAGGTCGAACCAGCGGCGCAGCACGATCGCGCGCTCCTTCGCGGTCTTCCGGCGCCACGCGGGAAACGCGCGCGAGGCGGCCTCGATTGCGGTACGCGTCTCCGCCCGGCCCAGGCGCGGGACCGTGCCGAGCATCTCGCCGGTCGCCGGATTGTCCACGTCGATCACGCCGCCGGCGCCCGCGGCGATCCACGCAGCATCGATGTAGCAGGCCTGGCGAAACAGGCCGGAATCCCTGAGAACCATGAAGGGATTCTACTGAATCCTTGAAATCTTAGGATCTGAGGAGTTGAGGATTTAAGGATCTGATTTCAGGATCTGCTCCTCAAATCCTTAGATTGATGATCTCGCCGATCGTCTCTACGGTCATATCGGCTGGCGGCAGCGACTGTACGAGCGCGGTATCGTTTGCGTAGTGTCCCTGGCGAACGAATATGGTCGTTAGCCGATCCCCCCATGTGTGCTTCATCGCGGCGAGAATCCTGAGCTTGTCGTCCACCATCACATACCGCCGCGCCGGATACCGCTGCGCCACATCGTCCAGCATCTGCTCCTTGTGGATGTAGATCAGCGCCTCGCCGTCCACCGCGCCCCACAGACCTGAACGCTCGACCTTGCGCGGCTGGAACACGACGTCGCCGTCCGACAGAATGACCACGCGGCCGCGTGTCTTCAGGTGGGTAATGGCGTCGAACGCGCGCGGGTAGACGCGGTCGGCGAACGGATAGTGCAGCAGGTACCGCGAAATACGCAACACGTGCGGATCGCGCGGACGCTCGATGCGGTACCGCTGCAGCGCGCCGAGGTAGTCGGCGTAGCCGAGTTCAGTGCGCAACTGCTCGAAGAGCTCCCAGTACCGCTGCTGACAGTCCTGGCCGATCGTGTCGGCCATGTGCCGCCGCAGATCTTCGATGACTGCGTCGTTATCGAGTAGCGTGTTGTCGACGTCGAGCAGGAAGACAGTCTCCGCCCCCGGCATCACGCCTCCGGCGGACAAGGCGCGTGCGCATCGTGCGGCTGCGGATCGTGCGCGTGAGCCAGATCACACATGCGGCGCCTTGTCGTCGGGCGCGCCGGTGCGTTCGACCTCGATGGTGCATTCGGTCAGCACCGCCGCGAGCGCGCCGACGGCGGCCAGCAACGGCGCGAAGACCGCGCCGACCAGGCCGATGCTCAGCGGGAACTCGGCCAGCGTCTTCCCGTCCTGCTTGATGATGATGCGGCGGACATTGCCTTCATGCGCCAGCTTCTTGACTGCATCGACAAGCTGGTCGGCGCCGACCTTGAACGATTCTTTGAACGTCGTCTGATCCATACACGTCCTTACGTCGGCGGCAGACCGCCGGTTCACGGCTTGGGGAGCGGCGGCATCTGCGCCGCCGGCAGACGCGGCAGCATCTCGTCACGCATCGCGAGGTCATACAGCGTCGCCGCGATCGCGATTGCCGACGCCTTCACGTCCGCTTCGATGACGCGCTCGTAGTTGTCGAGGTTCGTGTGATGCGTGTGAGTGTTGTACTCGATCGGGTCCTGGCCGAAACCGATCCCCGGGAGCCCGGCATTGTTAAACGGCGTGCTGTCGGTGCCGGCAACGGTGCGGCTGGTCGTCGCGGATGCGCCCATGACGCCAAGGTCCGCGAACGGCGCGAGCGCGCGTCGCACGATTGCCGCCGCTTCCGGCGGCCCGAACACGCCCGCGCCGCGCGCGCGCCCGGTGCCCGAGTCGATGTTGAGGTACGCCACCAGCTTCGAGTACTCCGGCTGCTTCGGCTCTTCGAACGTGCCGTAGTGT